>NZ_RZTI01000058.1:0-36080 GCF_003997275.1 Mesorhizobium sp. M6A.T.Ce.TU.002.03.1.1 | reverse complement strand
CCTATCTGCTGGGCGGCCTGTAAGCTTCCAGACCGAACAGCATCAGCACGAGCGACACCAGGAAGAAGCCGACCGCAACGCCGAGCGCGATCCGGGCGTAGAGTTTGTAAACGTCGCTCATGATGGTGCCAAACACCCGTCGCGCCGGGCCATCGGCTGGGCGCGACTTCTCGTCGAGATAGAGCCAGACTTCGGTGTGCTTGGGATTCTTGCTGCCTGCGGTCGTGGCTTTCCACATCAACGCCAGAACCATGGTCAGCGTGAGGAACGCGCCGGCGCGGAAGGCGGATACCGGGTTGAAGGAGAAGCCGATCATGACACAGCCGATGGCAAGCGATCCGAACATAACGGCGCGCCCGATGCATCCCACAGCAACCCGCTTGATCTCGTCCATCGGCTGCCTCGGCAACAAACTGGCCGACAATGTGCGAGCGCTTCGACCGTATCAAATCACTTTAAGGCGAATATGCCGCCTGGACGGGTGAACCTCCGGGATTCGGATGGACGTGCGGGCGCAGCTCCGGACCGACCGGCGCACTTTGCGAGCGCCACAGCCTAAAATTTGGCCATCGACGCGGCCGGCGGCGGAAATCGGCGGTGCTGGACTCATTGCCATGGACAGGGCTTAATGCTGCGCGGGGCTGGCGAGATTGCCGGGGGGCGATTATGAGATCACCGCAGCAAATGACTGACGGCGGCGATGTTCTCGATGCTGTCGTCATCGGGGCCGGCTGGGCCGGCCTGGGTGTCAGCTATTGGCTGGCGCGACGGGGCCTGCGCCACGCCGTATTGGAGCGGGGCCGCATAGGAGAGACCTGGCGCACACAGCGATGGGATTCATTTCGGATGAATACTCCCAACGTCCAGACCGTCATGCCGGGTGATTGCTATGACGGTCCGGATCCGGATGGTGCTCTGACGCGCGATCAGTTCGTCACTCTCCTTGAGGATTTCGCCGGGCGCAACGCGCTGCCGATCGAACCGGATACTGCGGTAAGCGAACTCACGCACGAGAATGGCGCCTATCGGCTGACCACCTCACACGGCACGCTTTGGGCGCGCAATGTGATCGTCGCAAGCGGCAGCCTGAATTGTCCGGTGCGCCCAGTCTGGGCCACCGCGTTGTCGCCAGCTCTCCACCAGATCGACGCCTCCGGCTACCGCAGCGCTGCCGATCTGCCCGATGGAGCGGTGCTGGTGGTCGGAGGCGGCCAATCTGGTGTTCAGATCGCGGAGGAATTGGCGGACGTGGGTCGAACGGTCTTCCTTGCGACCAGTCGTGTCGGACGGCTCCCACGGCGCTACCGGGGTCGCGACATCATGGTCTGGCTGCTCGAAAGTGGGTTTCTCGACGTGCGCCGGGAGGAAGTCATTCGATTTGCGGGACGCATCCCGCCGCGTGGTGTGCTCGGGTCGATGCATACGATAAGCCTTCAGGCGCTGAGCGCCCAGGGTGTCGTGCTTCTTGGGCGCCTCACCGGCATCGAGGATGGCGGCAGCCTCTCGTTCGCCGACGATCTCGAAGCGAATGCCCGCTTTGCGGATGAAGCCTCCGAAAATGTCAAACGCCATGTCGACGACTATATCAGCCGCGCCGGGATCGATGCACCCGTTGCGGAGCCCGACCCGGCGGAGACGGTCGCGATGCGTCAGCCGAACCCGACGATCGGTTCACTCGATCTCTCCCGCTCCGGCGTAACGAGCGTGGTGTGGTGCACGGGTTTTAGGGGCGATTTCAGTTGGATGAGGCTTCCCGGTGCGCTCGACAGCGCGGGACAGCCTGTTCACGCGGATGGCGTGGCCGCCCTGCCGGGCCTTTACTTCGCAGGGCTGGACTTCGCCTCCACACGCAAGTCAGGCATCATCTTGGCGATCGCCGAGGAAGCACCTCGCCTTGTCGAACATATCGCAAGGCATTCGTGGCCGCCTTTGGCATAGTCAAGAAGCTCCTGACAGTCAGGGCCGGGATTAGTGTCAGAAGCCGGCAGATCGCCAGCCACCGCCTTGCGCCGCCATCAGGGTCACGTCTCGCCCCTTAGCGACGTTCCCACTGAGCGAAGGCAAAGGCCCCCAACGATCAGCCAGTAACTTCGCTCCGGCACGACTGAATGTCTGCTATGATTACCGCTGGAAGCGATCGGTCCCACTTCCGGCCCGAGCTAGTCGAAGATAGGCGAGGACCCCAATGACCGCTTGTGGCGCATTACAGCCGACATCGCGGCCGCCCTCCACTTGCGCGGCCAACGTCTTTTCGCGGCCCGCGCTTCTCTCTAGGATCGGCTATGCTGCAGGGCAAGCAAGATCGACCTTTCCGGCATCGACAGAGCGCTGTCTCGGCAAGCCGGGACATCCGGCAGAGGAATGCTATCGGCTATGCCGAAAGGGACGAAATTGAAGCCGGCGACCGGCGCGACACCGCTGATAGCAATTGCGGCTGCGGCCGTCGACACCGAAACAACCGGGCCCGACGCCACAAAGGCACGCGTGATCCAGATCGGCGCGATCGGCATCGCGCATGGCAAGGTCGTCCGGGAACGGCAGCTCGATCTCCTCATCGATCCCGGCGAAGCGATCCCGTCCGAGGTCTCGCTCGTCCACGGCATCACGGATGCCGATGTTGACGGGGCCGGGACCTTCCTGGACGCATGGGCGCAATTCCAGGAGTTCGTCGGGGACCGTATCCTCGTCGGCCACTCGATCGGCTTCGATCTGGCGGTATGGGAGCGCGAATGCCGACGCGCCCGTTTGCCCTGGAAAAAGCCTCGGGCGCTGTGCGTCCGGCTTCTTGCAACCATAGCAAATCCCAATCTGGCAGACCATTCGCTGGAAACGATCGCCGCCTGGCTTCGCCTGGAGATAGCTGGCCGCCATTCGGCTCTGGGCGATGCGATCGCGGCGGGAGACATCTTTGCCGCGCTGATTCCGGAACTGCGCAAGCGCAACATCCGAACACTCGGAGAGGCAGAGGTCGCCTGCCTTGCCCTTTCGGACGCTCTCGAAGCCGGCCATCGCGCCGGCTGGGCCGAGCCGGTGTCGCGACCCCAGGCTCCCGCGTTTCAGCCGGTTGATCCCTATGCCTATCGCCATCGCGTCGGCAGCCTGATGAGCGGCCCGCCGGTCGTGGTGAAGTCGACTAAGCCGACAAGGCAGGTCATCGACCTCATGGTGAAGCGCAAGATCAGTTCGGTCCTCGTGTCCGACCGAGGAGCGCCGGATCAGCCGATTGAGGACTATGGCATCGTTACCGAGCGTGACCTGCTGCGCCGCATATCGTCCGACGCCGAGCGCGCCTTTGACATGCCGGTCGCAAGCATCGCAACGCGACCGCTGATAAGCATCCGCGCCGCCGCCTTCGCTTATCGGGCGATCGGCCGCATGGATCGGCTGAAAGTCCGCCACCTCGCCGTCCGCGATGACGGCGGCATGCTGGTCGGCGTGCTTTCGTCGCGTGACCTGCTGAGGCTCCGCGCCGCCGCGGCCATCGATCTCGACGACACGATCGAGCATGCCAAGGACGCCGCCGAGCTGGCGGCCACCTGGTCGATGCTGCCGGGCGTGGTGCGTTCGCTGATCGGCGAGGCGATCGACCCGCGCGTGGTGGCGGAAATCATCAGCGACGAACTTTGCTCCCTTACCCGCCGCGCCGCCGTGCTTGCCGAACAACAGATGCTAATCGAAGGCCACGGCCCGCCGCCCTGCGCCTATGCCATGCTCGTGCTCGGCTCGGGTGGCCGTGGCGAAAGCCTGATGGCCCCGGACCAGGACAACGCAATCGTCTTCGCAGATGGCGAGCCGGATGGACCCGAAGACAGCTGGTTCAAAATTCTCGGCGCCAAGCTCGCCGACATGCTCGACATATCAGGCGTGCCGTATTGCAAAGGCGGGGTAATGGCTACGAACGCCGCGTTCCGCGGAAGTCTCGACACCTGGAAGGCGCGCGTCGAAGATTGGGTTCGCCGCCTACGGCCGGAGGACCTGCTCAACGTCGATATCGTCTACGATCTGCGGCCGGTTCACGGCGACACGACGCTGGCCGCACAGTTCATCGAATATGCGTATGACCGTGGCCACGCCGAACCGGTGTTCGCGAAGCTTCTCGGCGAGCAGATGACAACCGGCAATCCCTTCACTGTTTTTGGCGGCTTTCAGCTTGAAAATGGCCGGCTGAACATCAAAAAGCATGGGCTTTTTCCGATCGTCGCGACCGCACGCACGCTTGCAATTCGCCATGGCATCCGCGAGCGGAGCACACGTGCCCGGCTCGAGAAACTAATCGCGCTGGATATTGGCGGCGAGCGCGACATGAAGGCGATGCTGGCTGGTCATGCCATGCTGATCGGCTTGCTGCTCGCTCAGCAGACGCATGACATCTACGCCGGTATACCGGTATCCAACCGCATCGAGGTCAATGCCCTGACGCGCGAGCAGCAAATAGAGCTCAAGAGCCTCATCAAGCGCCTTCAGTCGGCACCCGACCTGGTGCGGGACCTGATGTTCGCATAGCCGGCGACGCTCGGACAGTGCAAGGCCGAAGGCGAAGCCCTGGATATCGGCAGGAACAAAGCTCAGATGCGCGCGGCACCAAGCAGTTCGTCGACGAGGGCGCTGCGGTCAGCCTGCTCTAGGAAATCCTCATTCGCACGCAGCAGATTCATTCTCAGGAAGTTGAAAATGTAGTCGTAGTCGTTGGTCAGGAGATTGGGGTGGATCGGGACCATCTCGAAAACCGTGCGCGCCAGCGGCTCGGGGATTTCGCGCACCGGCCGCGGTGGGCCGATCTGCGTGGCGGCGAGGCGCTGACGTGTGAGCTCGGCGGCGTCCTCCCAGAAAGTGGGGGGCGAGCCCTCCGGAACGGCATATTTGGAGAAGCTTGCCAGGGCCACTTTTTCCAGCGCCGCCGGCAGACCCCGCTGGCGCAAGCCGGCAGTTTCGCGCAGCGCGCCCTCCACCATTTCCGCCACGATGGCATAGCACGCAGGGTAGGCGCGCCAGCGTGAATGGTTGAGCGCCGCCTGGAACTCCTTCTCGCTGAACAGCTTCTGCCAGTAGACCCCTGCCCTGACGCGGCAGAACTCGACGATGCTTTTCTGCGCCAGGAAGGCGGCGCGCGAATCCATGAAGTCAGCCAGTTCGCCGACGCTGCCGATCGGTTGCGGCTTGCGCAGGAACTCGGGCAACAAATCGTTCAGCAGGCCCATGGCGCTCTCCCTTCGGTTTTGTTTCCAACCGATGTTAACCGTTTAGCCTCCGCCACGCCGCACCGCCAGCCCTCTTACCGATTCAAGTCCTCTCACCAATTCTCCAGTCCTCCCACCGATTCTAAAGTCGTATGAACAGCAGCGGCAAGAAGTGTTACTCCTATAAAGTTACGGTCGGCTGATTCTATACCTGGCCGCAACATATGCCGGAGGACTTCCGCGCTAGCGGAAGAGGCAAGCTTTAAACGGCGCCTTGCGCTCGAGACGGTTCGCAAGCTGCCAACCAAGGGAGGTTCAACGCTATGGCGACGCCAGACCGCGTAAGTTATTGGAACAAGACCAAGAGTCTCATGTTCGTCATGCTGGGACTGTGGGTGTTCTTCGGTTACGTCATCCACATGTTCGTGGAGCAACTCAACACCATCGTCATTTTTGGCTTTCCGCTCGGTTTCTACATGGCCGCTCAGGGCTCGCTCATCGCCTTCGTCGTCATGCTGTTCTGGTTCGCACGGCGCCAGAACGCGATCGACGAAGAGCATCATGTCAATGAAGAATGATCGGGGGGGCTTCAATGGCTAACACGACAGCGACTACGGCAGGCGGAGGCGATTTCACCTCCAACCTCGGCCGCATCTACGGCATCTACACCGGCGGCTTCATAGCCTTCATCATCCTGATGGCTATCTTGAGCGCCTTGGGTGTCGAAAACGTTGTAATCGGCTACCTGTTCATGGGCTTTACCATCGTCATCTACGCGGTGATCGGCGTCCTGAGCCGCACCATGCATGTTGGCGAATATTACGTCGCCGGGCGGCGCGTGCCGGCGCTCTACAACGGCATGGCGACCGGCGCCGATTGGATGTCGGCGGCTTCCTTCATCGGTATGGCCGGTTCGCTCTACCTGCTCGGCTATGACGGCCTCGGCTTCGTGCTCGGCTGGACCGGCGGCTACGTGCTCGTGGCCATCCTCGTTGCACCCTATCTGCGCAAGTTCGGCGCCTACACGGTTCCCGACTTCCTGTCGGCGCGCTATGGCGGCAATCTTGCCCGTCTGATCGGCGTGGTCGTTCTGTTCTCCTGCTCGTTCACCTATGTGGTCGCGCAGATTTTCGGCACCGGGCTGATCTCGGCCCGCTTCCTTGGCATCGACTTCAACGTCGCAGTCTATGTCGGCCTCGCCGGCATTCTGGTCTGCTCGATGCTCGGCGGCATGCGCGCCGTCACCTGGACGCAGGTCGCCCAGTACATCGTGCTGATCATCGCCTATCTCATCCCTGTCATCTGGATGTCGACGGTGAAGACCGGCGTGCCGATCCCGCAATTGATGCAGGGCCAGGCGCTGGCAAACATCACCGCGCTTGAGACGGCGCAGGGCATCACGGTGCACCACATCACGCCATTCGTGCATGGTGGCTATGATGCAAAGAACTACTTCCTGCTGATCCTCTGCCTGATGGTCGGAACCGCGTCACTTCCGCACGTCCTGATGCGCTATTTCACCACCCCGTCGGTGCGTGAGGCGCGCGTTTCGGTCGCCTGGTCGCTGCTGTTCATCTTCATCCTCTACTTCACGGCGCCCGCCTATGCGGCGTTCGCCAAGTGGACGATGCTCGACCTGGTGGCGTCCGGCCTGACGCCTGAAAACATCTCGGAGAAAGCCGGATGGATGATGCGCTGGGCCGCTGCCGACAATACGCTCGTGCAGATTTGCGGCAAAGCGGCGACAGACACCGCGGCGATCGTCGCGGCCTGCGCCGAAAAGGGCGTGACGGCACTTTCGTTTGCCGATATCAACCTCAACGCCGACATGATCGTGCTGGCCACGCCGGAAATGGCCGGCATGCCTTACGTCATCTCGGGCCTCGTCGCCGCCGGTGGTCTTGCCGCCGCGCTGTCGACGGCGGACGGCCTGCTGCTGGCCATCGCCAACGCGCTCAGCCACGACATCTACTACAAGATGATCGACCAGAACGCGCCGACGTCGCGGCGTCTGATCGTGTCGCGCATCTTGCTGGTTATGGTCGCGGTGCTGGCTGCTTACGTCGCATCGACCAAGCCGTCGGACATCCTGTCGATGGTGTCGTGGGCGTTCTCGCTTGCAGCCGGCGGGCTCTTCCCAGCCCTGGTGCTCGGCGTTTGGTGGAAGCGGGCCAATTCGGCTGGCGCTGTCGCCGGCATGATCGCTGGCTTCGGCATCACCATCTTCTATCTCGTCATGACGCAGTACGGCGCCGACTTCGACAAGGCGACGCCCAATATGGAACTGTGGTGGGGCGTGAAGAACATTTCGTCGGCGGCCTTTGGTCTGCCGGTGGGCTTCGCCGTGATGATCATCGTCAGCCTTCTCACCAAGGCGCCGTCCCGGGATATGCAGGATTTCATCGAGGAAATCCGTGTGCCTCGCGGCAAGCAGATGATGGAAGAAAAGATCGCCTGATCTCGCATAGCGATCGGCGCTCGAGGCGGGGTCCGGCGACGGACCCCGCTTTCATTTCGGGGGCGTCGCTGGCATAACGCGGCGCCGCCGCTCCTTGGAAAATCCACATGAACGATTTCTGGTCTTACTGGTATTTCCACCTACCGAATTTCATCCTTGCCGCGGTGATGTACACGCTGATGGGGCGTCTCCTGCTCGGCCTCTTCGTGCCCGAAAGCTGGGACAACTACATCTGGCGCTTCTTCAAGACCGTCACCGACCCATTCCTGCGGATCGTGCGGACCGTCACGCCGTCGATCCTGACCCAGCCGGTTGTGATCGTCTTCAGCGTGCTCTGGCTTATGGCCTTGCGCATCAGCTATCTCGTCTTGCTGATCAATTTCGGCATCGCGCCGATGACTTCACAGGGGGGTTGAGGCGATGGACAGAAACGCTCTTGTGCCTGTCATGGCGGTCGCAATCGTCAACGGTATCTTTTCGCCTTGGGTGCTGATGGTGTTCCTGTTCTATCCGGTTTGGTATCCGGCCTGGGCGCCCCCCCTAAGTCAGATCGTCTACATGGCAAGTGCGCTGATCCTGTCGACGATAACCATCATGCTCGCCGGCGTGCCGGCCGCGCTCTATGAGCGCTGGTCGGCGCAGCCCAGAAGCATCGTCGTTTCGTCTATCTGGCTTGCCTGCACGGTTTTGTTGACGCTGCCGGCGCTGCCGAATGTGGTGCGGGCGCTAAGCGGCGGCTGAGATTTCCCTTCGGCTCGGGTCGGATCAACCGGCTTTCAGCCAGCGGGCAGCGGCCGTGTCCTCTGGGCGCGTGTTGAACGTTGAAGGGGAAGCGGGGTTCCGGCCACGGCCATATTGCCGTGGTGTGCAGTTCATGACCCTCTTGAAGGCCGTGCTGAAGGCGCTTTCGGATTCGTAGCCGAGCGACAGGGCAATGACGGAAATTGGGTCGCTGGAATTTGCCAGCCTGTCCCCCGCCAACAGCATTCGCCAGTTCGTCAGGTACTCCATCGGCGACGTCCCAACCATCTCCTTGAATTTCAGGGCAAAGGTCGATCGCGACATGCCGGCACGCTCCGCCAGCTCCTGCAACGTCCAGCGATGCGCCGGATCGTCGTGCATGGCGTTGATCGCAGCAGCCATCTGTCTATCTGCCAGCGCGAAGAACCACCCAACGCCACCTCCCAGCCCTTCCGCCAGATGCAGGCGCAAGGCCTGAACCAGCATCATGTGGGCGAGGTGTTGCGCGACCAGGAAACCGCCCGGCTGCGGCTCGTGCAGTTCCTGCATCATCCGCTCCACCGACCAGCGCAGCGCCGCCTGATCCGTTTCTTTCCGGATATGCACGATGGGCGGCAGCATGCCCAGCAGCATGCCGGCATGATTGCCACTGACAGCGAAGCGGCTACCGACAAGAAAGAAATCACCGCCGCCATTATACGTCACGACGCCGCCAGCGCGCGCGGGGGGAAAAATCGTGCCGGCTCCGACAGGCGTCAAAGTCATGTCGCTTGCGAGGCGGAAAGGCCGCCCGCTCGGCAGCACGAAGCAGTCCCCCTTCTCCAGCCGCACCGCATCGGCAACGCCTTCCACTGACAGCCAGCACCCGCCGGAAACCACAGCGTAGCATTTGATAAGTTCGTGCTGGTCGGAGAACTGGATCGACCAGTTTCCACCCGCGTCGAAGCCGGCGGACACATAACTGCGCGGCTTTAGCAGCGACAGCACATCTGAGAGCGGATCCATGGGCGTCCCGGACGATTGCGAAGATAATACGGACTTTACAGCATAGATCGCATTTCCTCAACAGGGTATTTAATAACAACGTCTCCGGCAATGTGGCTAAATCCGAAGTAACGATCAAATCATTGAAATGTTTGTGATGTCATATCCGCAGATACCACAGAAAAATCCACGGATAATGCGGATAAAGTGCCATTATCACCGGAAGAAATCAGAAGATCGCGCCAGTTTAGGGAACAATAGACATGACAGCGTTCACGATCAATGGACGGGCCGTGGATCTCGCCGCCGCGCCAGATACGCCGCTTCTATGGGTGATACGGGAGCATCTGAAGCTCACCGGCACCAAGTTCGGCTGCGGCATCGCGCAATGTGGCGCCTGCACCGTTCACGTCGACGGCGAGCCGACGCGCTCCTGCATAACGCTGCTTCAGGAGGTGGCCGGAATGGAGGTGACGACAATCGAAGGCCTGTCGCCGGATGCCAGCCATCCGCTGCAGCAGGCCTGGATCACCGAGCAGGTGCCGCAATGCGGCTATTGCCAGTCCGGGCAGATCATGCAGGCGGCGGCGCTACTCAAGAGCAACCCCAACCCCACCCGCGATCAGATCGTCGAACACATGGACGGCAACATCTGCCGCTGCGGAACCTATGTGCGCATCATCAGCGCCATTCAGCGCGCCGCACGAGAGGCCTGAGCCATGACCGAGACATTGCAGCTGCACACCAGAGCGCTCTCGCGGCGCAGCTTCCTCATCACGGTCGGCGCCACCGGCATCGCAGTTGCGTTTGGAGGCCTGCTCCAGGATGCCTCGGGCGCCAGCATTGCGCCGGCGGTCGAGGGCAGTTACCGGCCGAACGCCTGGCTGACCATCGCCGCCGACGGCACCGTGACCATCATGTCACCCGCATCCGAGATGGGGCAGGGCATCATGACGACGCTGCCGCTGCTCATCGCCGAGGACATGGATGCCGATTGGCAAAAGGTTCGCGTCGTCCAGGCTCCGTCCGACGCGGAGAAATACGGCAACCCTGGCTTTTACGGCGTGCAGCTCACCGGCGGCAGCGAATCCACGCGGGGCTATTATAAAATGTTGCGCCTGGTCGGCGCCCAGACCCGCAAGATCATCCTGGCAAGTGCCGCCGACATGCTCAACGTTCCGGTGAGCGAACTCACCACGGAGCCCAACCGGGTCGTGCACGCGCGGTCGGGCCGCTCGCTGGAGTATGGCGAGGTCGCCGCGGCCGGCGCGCTTCCGGATCCGCTGCCGCAGGCGACCGACGCCGATCTGAAGCCGAGCGATCAGTGGCGCTATATCGGAAATCTGACGGTGCCGCGTGTCGACATACCCTCGAAGGTCGACGGCACCGCGATCTTCGGCATCGACGTGCAGCTTCCGGATATGCTGTACGGAGCGGTGCTGCGGGCGCCCGTTCAGGGCGAGCAGCCGGCAACCATCGACGATGCCGAAGCCAGGACCGTGCCGGGCATCACGCACATCGTGCCGCTGCCTTACGGCGTCGGCATCATCGGCGAAACGGTCGAGGCGACGAAGCGGGCCAAGGATCTGCTCAAAATCGTGTGGACCACGTCGTCGCGGATCCGCAGCTACACCAGCGATCGGCTGTTGGAAGAGTATCGCCGCGTTGGCCGCGACCTCGCCCAAACCGGGGTCAACGCTGCCGCGGAGGGCGACGCACAGGCCGCGATCTCGAAGGCCGCAACTCTCATCGAGGTCGACTACATGAGCGACCATGTTCACCATGCGACCATGGAGCCGATGAACGCCACGGCGCTCGTGACGGGCGATACAGTTGAAGTCTGGGCGCCGACGCAAGGCCCAACCGGCACTCAGGGCTTTGCCGCGGAGGTGGCCGGCACCACCCCTGACAAGGTCAAGGTGAACACCACCCTGCTCGGCGGCGGTTTTGGCCGCAAAGCCGAGGCCGACTTCATCATCGATGCAGTGTCGCTCGCCAAGGCGGTGCAGGGCCGCCCGGTCAAGGTCATCTGGAGCCGCGAAGACGACGTCCAGCATGGCAAGTACCGGCCGCTCGAAGCGCAACATGTGCAGGTCGGGCTCGACGGCGACGGCAACATCGTCGGCTGGCGGCACCGCATCGTGGCGGATTCCATTTTTGCCCGCACGATGCCTCAACTGTTCGAGAGCGAAGGCGGCCACGACAGTGTGGTGACCGAGGGCGCGCATTTCAACTATGCCGTCCCTGCGCATCAGATCGAGTATATCCGTAGGGATAACGGCCTTGATATCGGCTTCTGGTTCGGGGTCGGCGTTGGCTACACCAGGTTCGGCATCGAATGCGTCATCGACGAAATCGCCACCGCCAAGGGAGTCGATCCTGTGACGCTTCGGCTGGAGCTCCTGAGAGACCAGCCGCGGGCGCGCAAGGTCATCGAGACCGTCGCCCAGATGGCGGAATGGGACCGCCAACGCGACGGGCGGGCGCTGGGCGTCGCCTATTCCGATGCCTTTGGCTCCCACTGCGCTGAGATCGCCGAGGTCTCGCTTGACCGCGAGACCGGCGAGATCCGCGTGCACACCGTGTGGTGCGCTGTCGATCCGGGATTAGCGATACAGCCACGCAACATCGAAGCGCTGATGATTACCGGGATCACAGGCGGCGCCAGCCATGCGTTGTTCGAGCAGATCAACATCGTCGATGGCGAGGTGCAGGAAACGAACTTCGACACCTATCGGGTGATACGCATGTCCGAGGCACCCGATATCAACGTCACCGTTATTCCAACGCCCGAGGGACCGATCGGGGGCATCGGCCAGGTCGGGCTGCCGCCGATTGGTCCGGCGATCGCCAACGCGGTGGCGCGGCTCACCGGCGGCGTGCGGCTCCGGCACTATCCGTTCCTGCCGGAGCGCGTGCTGGCGGCGCTCAACGCCTGAATTGGGAGGTGCTCACCCTCGCCTCGTTGCGCTCATGGCGGTCGTCTGGATGATTCAAGCGACCGCCATCGACCGGGAACGCGAGGGCGATCTATCCCGTCGATCGCGAAATGCGGTCACGACACGAAGTGAGAGATCCATATGATCGTCGTCACCACACCTACAGGCAGCATCGGCCACCAAGTCCTCGAGATTCTCCTCGGCAGCGGCGAGCCTATCCGTGTGATCGCGCGCGACCCCTCCCGTCTGTCCTCGCACACACGCGAGCGCGTCGAGGTGGTGCAGGGGTCGCACGGCGACATCGGCATCGTCAACGAGGCGTTCGCTGGCGCCGACGCCGTGTTCTGGCTGGTGCCCCCAAACGTCCACGCCGAGAACGTCGAGGCAGCCTATGTGGATTTCAGCCGGCCGGCATGCGACGCGATCAAGAGCCAGGGCGTGAAACGGGTGGTCGCGGTGTCGGCCCTTGGCCGCGGGACGGCGGTGGCCGGGAAGGCCGGACATGTGTCGGCATCGCTGGCAATGGACGATCTGATTGCGAGCACGGGCGTGAGCTACCGGGCGCTGACGATGCCTTCGTTCATGGACAACATCTTGCGCCAGGTGGTGCCGATCAGGAACCAGGGCATGTTCTTCTGGCCAATCTCCGGGAACCGCAAGCTCCCTACCTGCGCCACCCGCGACATTGCCGCTGCCGCCGCCAAGCTGCTGCTCGACCCCACCTGGAGCGGACAAGACCGTGTCCCAATCCTCGGCCCAGAGGACCTGTCCTTCAACGACATGGCGCAGATCATGTCGCAGGTGCTGGGAAAACCAGTACGCTTTGAGCAGGTCTCCTTCGAGGCATTCAGAGCGGGTTTCATCGAACGCGGCGCCTCCGAGGCTTTCGCGCAGGCCATGGTCGACATGCTTGAGGCCAAGAACGAAGACCTCGATACCGCCGAGCCGCGTACTCCTGAGTCCACCACACCCACCAGCTTTCGCCAATGGTGCGAGGAAGTACTGAAGCCCGCAGTCGCCAGCTAAGGACCCGGCGTTTCGCCTGGCTGTCAGCGTTCTTCCCGGCGAAACGGTTTGAGCAACGCCGAAGGAGCGACGGCGTTGCGAGACATCACCGCCATGGCGACGATGGTGAAGATGAAGGGCAGCATCAGGAACGCCTCATAGGGGATATGGCCGAGTCCGCTCGCCTGCATGCGCAATTGCAAGGCATCGACGAAGGCGAACAGCAAGGCGGCCCCCGCCGAACGCCAGGGGTCCCAGCGGCCGAAGACGACGAGCGCGATCGCCACCCAGCCGCGCCCCGAGACGAGGCCGAAGGTGAAGGCGTTGAACTGCACCATCGACAGGAAGGCGCCGGCCAGCCCCATCAAGGCGCCGCCGAGGATCACCGCCTGGAAGCGCGTGGCGATGACGCCGACGCCGGCCGAATCGGCGGCACGCGGATTTTCGCCTACCATGCGCACCGACAGGCCCCATGGTGTCCGGTAGAGAACGAAGGCGGCCAGGGGAACCGCAAGGATCGCCATGTAGACCAGCGAAAACTGATTGAACACCGCCGGCCCGAGCACCGGGATGTCGGAGAGAACAGGGATCGGCAGCGTTTCGAAACTCTTGATGCTCGGCGGCACCGATTGCTGGCCGAAGATCAGCCGGTAGAGGAAATAGGCAAGCCCCGATGAGAACAGCGTGACACCGATGCCGCAGACATGCTGGCTGAGGCCGAGCGCCACCGTGAACAATGCATGCAGGGCACCCATCAGCGCACCGGTGACAACTGCCGCCAGCACGCCGAGCCACAGGCTGCCGCTGAGGTTGGTCGCGGTGAAGCCGGTCATCGCCGACAACAGCATGATGCCTTCGATGCCGAGATTGAGCACGCCGGCCCGCTCGGAGAACATCTCGCCCAGCGTCGCAAAAGCCAAAGGCGTGGCGATGCGGATGATCGCGGCGAGGAAGCCGACCTGAAAAATCTGTTCGAGCACCACGCTCATTTGGCTGTCCCCACGCGGCGGATGCGGTAGGCGGTGAACAGCAGCGCCACCAGCATGGCGAGCAGCGCGGTTCCCTGGATGACGTCGCTGAGGAAGGCCGGAACGCCGGTGGCCCGCGACATCGCTTCGGCCCCGGTCATGACGGCGGCGAGGAAGAGCGCCGCCGGCACCACGCCGAGCGGATTGAGCCTCGCCAGCATGGCGACGACGATGCCGGAATAGCCATAGCCCGGCGAGATGTCGCTCATCACCTGGAAATGCACGCCGCCGACCTCGCCGACGCCGGCAAGGCCGGCGAGCGCGCCCGACAGCAGCGCTGTCGAGATCAGCACGCGCTCGACATGGATACCGCCATAGCGCGCCGCTTCGGGGTTCTCGCCGATGATCCTGATCCTGAAGCCGAGCGTCGTGCGCATCACCAGGAACCAGATGACCGGCGCGGCAAGGAACGCCGCCACGACGCCGAGATGCAGCCGCGTGCCTTCGAGCAGCACCGGGAAATTCGCTGAATCCTCGATCGGCGGTGAGATCGGGTAGCCGCTGAAACTGTCTTTCCACGGGCCTTCGATCAGCGCCATCAGGGCGTAGAAGATGACCGAATTGAGCAGCAGTGAGCTGACCACGTCATCAACCCTGAATTTTACGCGCAGCGTCGCCGGCACCAAGGCGACCGCAGCGCCGGCTGCAGCACCCGCCACTGCCATGAGAAGTATGGCGAGCGGCCCCGGCATCGGAATGGCGCCGACCGCGCAGCTCGCCACCGCGCCGGCAAGCAACTGCCCCTCGGCGCCGATGTTCCAGAATTTGGCGCGGAAGGCGACGGCGACGGCAAGTCCGGTGAAGATCATCGGCGTTGCGCGCACCAGCGTTTCGGTGATCGCATAGCTGTCGCCGAGCGACGCCGAAAACATCACGCCATAGGCCTCGATCACGCCGGCGCCGGCCAGCGCGATCAGACCGCTGCATAGCACCAGCGCTGCCCCGATCGCCAGCAGCGGCAGAGCGAGATTGAACCAGGCGGGCGTGTTGGTGCGGGCTTCCAAGCGGAACATCAGCCGTGACCCTCCGCCCCGGTCATCATCAGGCCGAGCCGCGCGATGGTGGCGTCGGCGCTGGCGAGCGTGCCGACGATGCGTCCCTCGTACATTACCGCGATGCGGTCGCAGAGCATGAGCAGCTCTTCGAGATCCTCGCCGAGGACGATGATACCGCAGCCCTTGGCGCGCATGTCGAGGAACTTTTCGTGGATGAAGCGCGCCGCGCCGATGTCGAGACCGCGCGTCGGCTGCGACACGATCAGCACCTTTGGGTCGAAGGCGAGCTCGCGCGCCAGCAGCGCCTTTTGCAGATTGCCGCCGGACAGCGCTCCGGCCCGTGTCATCGGCCCGGGGCAGCGTATGTCATAGGCCTTGATCTGCGCCTCGGCGAAGGCGCGGATCGCGTCGGGCCTGAGCAGGCCGTTGCGGCTGAACGCGTCGGTGCCGATGCGCGGCAGCACCATCGAATCGGCGAGCGGCAGGTTGGTGACCAGCCCGGTCGTCATGCGGTCTTCCGGAATGCGCCCGAGACCGAGCGCCTGCACCTCGCGCGGCGAGAACCGCGAGACAATTTTGCCGGCTATGGTCATCCGGCCGGCATCGGGCGCACGAACGCCGGAGATCACCTCGGCCAGCGCCCGCTGGCCATTGCCCGAGACACCGGCAATGCCAAGGATCTCACCGGCACGCACAGCAAGCGACACGTCACGCAGCGCCATGCCGGAATGCCGCGACGTCGAGATATCGTCGAGCGTCAGCACCGCGGCACCCGGCGTCGATGGTCCCCTGGCCGGCGGAACGATCTCGTGGCCGCACATCAGCCGCGCCATCTCCGAGGACGTCGTGCTGGCAGGCGCGTCGACACGGCCGGCAACGCGGCCATGCCGCAGCACCACGCAGCGATGGGTCAGCGCCCTGACCTCGTTGAGCTTGTGCGAGATGAAGATGATGCCGAGGCCCTGGGCCGCCATCGACCGCAGTGCCGAAAACAGCCCGTCGACCTCTGTCGGCGCCAGCACCGCCGTCGGCTCGTCGAGGATCAGCAGCCTTGCGCCGCGAAACAGCGCCTTGACGATTTCGAGACGCTGCTGCTCGCCGACCGAGAGTGCCGAGACGGGAAGGTCCGGATCGAGCGTGAGCCCGTGCTGCCGGCCGATCTCCCCCAGCCGCGCCAGCCCGCCGGCGCGATCGATCCGGCCCGACTTTCCGGGAATGCCGATCAGCAGGTTTTCCAGCACCGAAAGCCGCGGCGCCAGATGGAAGTGCTGGTGCACCATGCCGATGCCGGCGGCAAGCGCATCGGCCGAACTGTTGATCGTCACCGGACGGCCCTGAACCAGGATCTCGCCGGCATCGGGCGCATAGGCGCCGAACAGCACGTTCATCAGCGTCGTCTTGCCGGCGCCGTTTTCACCCAGCAGCCCGAGAATTTCACCGGGTGCCACGCTCAGATCGACGGCTTCGTTTGCCTTGACGGCGCCGAAGCTCTTGGAGATGCCGCGCATTTCGATGAGTGGGGCGGGCCTCGGCACGGGTGCTCCTGATCGGAATTGGCTCTACGATTCAGCTTTGATCGACGGATGCGCCCCCCTCTGGCCTGCCGGCCATCTCCCCCTCAAGGGGGGAGATTGGATGTCACTTCGGCTTTCGCAAATCGTCAACGCTGAAGAAAAGGCGCTGTCGGCGAAGCTGCAAATCTCCCCCCTTGAGGGGGAGATGGCCGGCAGGCCAGAGGGGGGTGCGACAAGCGCCAGATCCCCAAAAAAGACAGCGCTCTAATCCGAAACCGGCGTGTTCTCGTCGACATCGACGCGGAAATTGCCGTCTAGGATTTCGGCCTTCCTCTTCTCGACCAGCTCCTTGACGTCAGCAGGCAGCGTCTTGTCGAACTTGTGGTAGGGCGCCAGAAAGGAGCCGCCCTTGGCCATGCGCGAGAAATCGCCGTAATCCTGCGCGGTGAAGACACCCGCCTTGACCAGCTTGATCGCGTGCTCGACCGTCGGATACATGTCCCAGACCGGGCCGGTGATCACCGTGTCCGGGCCGAGGCTCGACTGGTCGGACATGTTGGAGATGGCGAGGATTTTCCTCTCGACCGCCGCTTCGATGACGCCGAAGCGTTCGGCATAGATCACGTCGACGCCGGCGTCGATCTGGGCGATCGCCGCTTCCTTTGCCTTCGGCGGATCGAAGAAGGAGCCGATGAAAGCGACCTTCCTCTTGATATCAGGATTGACCTCCCTGGCACCGGCAAAGAAGGCGTTGACCAGCCGGTTCACTTCCGGAATGCCCATTGCCGCGACGGCGCCGATCGTGCCTGATTTCGACATCTTTCCGGCGATCAGGCCGGAGAGATAGGCCGGCTCGTGGATCCAGTTGTCGAAGACTGCGAAATTCGGCTCGGCCGGCCCGGCGCCGGAGCCGAACAGGAAGGCGACCTTCGGGAACTGCTTGGCGGTTCGGCGGGATTCGCGCTCGGCGGCGAAAGCATCGCCGAGAACCAGCTCATAGCCGCCTTGCGCATATTCGCGCATGACCCGGCTGAAATCGGCCGATTGCACCTTCTCCGACCATTTGTACTCGATGCCGAGTTCCTTCTCGGCCCTCTGCAGGGCGACATGGATCTGGTGGTCCCATGGCTCCTCGATCGGCGTGGCGAAGATCGCCGCCACCTTCAGCTTCTTGTCCTGCGCCAAGGCTTGGCCCGGCAGCATGGCTGCCGCCAGGCCGAGCGCGCCCAGTTCCAGCAAATTGCGTCGCGAAAGTCCTTCGCGTTTCGATTGGATTTTGCTCTTCCCATTTTCCATTGCATGCCCCTCTGATTGACGCCGTGTCGAGCCGGCTGTTTCTTTGAATTATCAGCGAGGGAACTATGGAACGGCGTCCGACCTTTGTCCACATGGTCAAATTTGCCGGGAAGCTGCAGCCGGCCGCCCGTCATGGCAAGCCGCGGCCGGCGCCTGATCTTGTTTTATAGCCCCTCCAGCGCCACGGCGATGCCTTGGCCGACGCCGATGCACATGGTGGCGAGCGCATAGCGCCCGCCGCGTTCGCGAAGTTCGAGCGCCGCAGTGCCTGATATGCGCGCACCCGACATGCCGAGCGGGTGGCCGAGCGCGATGGCGCCGCCATTCGGGTTGACGTGCTCCGCGTCCTCGGCAACGCCGAGTTGGCGAAGCACGGCGATGCCTTGGGAGGCAAAGGCTTCATTGAGCTCGATGACGTCGAAGTCTGTCGGCTTCAGACCAAGCCGCGCACACAGTTTCTGCGTCGCCGGCACCGGGCCGATGCCCATGATGCGCGGCGCCACGCCGGCGGCCGCACCGCCGAGGATGCGGGCGATCGGCGTCAGGCCATATTTCTTCACGGCCGCTTCCGAGGCGACGATCAGCGCCGCGGCGCCGTCATTGACGCCCGACGCGTTGCCGGCGGTGACCGTGCCGCCTTGCCGGAACGGCGTCGGCAATTTCGCCAGCGCCTCGATCGTCGTGCCCGCGCGCGGGTGTTCATCCTTGCTGACAACCACCGGATCGCCCTTGCGCTGCGGAATCGTTACGGGCGTGATCTCCTTCGCCAGCCGGCCGCTGGCTTGTGCGGCGACCGCCTTGTCCTGACTGCGCACGGCAAAGGCATCCTGGTCCGCGCGAGAGATGGCATACTCTTCTGCGACATTCTCGCCGGTCTCCGGCATCGAATCGATGCCGTACTGCTGCTTCATCAGCGGATTGACGAAACGCCAGCCGATGGTGGTGTCGTAGATCTCGGCATTGCGCGAAAACGCGGTCTCCGCCTTGGGCATGACGAAGGGCGCGCGGCTCATCGATTCAACGCCGCCCGCTATCATCAGCTCTGCCTCGCCTGATTTGATGGCGCGCGCGGCGATGATCACGGCGTCCATACCCGAACCGCAGAGGCGATTGACGGTCGAGCCGGAAATCTCCTTGGGCAGTCCGGCGAGCAGCAGCGCCATGCGCGCCACATTGCGGTTGTCCTCGCCAGCCTGGTTGGCGCAGCCATACATGACGTCATCGATATCAGCCCAGTCGATGCTGGGATTGCGCTCGACCAGCGCCCTCAGGGGTATCGCGCCAAGATCGTCGGCGCGGACCGATGCCAACTGCCCACCAAAGCGCCCGATCGGCGTGCGGATGTAGTCGCAGATGTAGGCTTCGGCCATCTATGCAGCTTTCTCTTTTGCGTTTCCCTGGTGCGGACTCACTTGCCGATCCTCAATGCTTGATGCGATCGCGCATGGCGTACCAAAGCATGCCGAGCACATACAGCGGACCGCGCAGGGCGGTGCCGCCGGGAAACGGCATTGGCCTCAGTGTCGAAAACAGGTCGAGCCCCGACGTATCGCCGGTGATCGCCTCGGCGAGCAGCTTTCCCGACAGCGTCGACAGGATCACGCCCTTGCCGGAATAGCCATGCGCGAAATAGACCTCGCCATAGTGGCCGACATCAGGCAGGCGCGATGTCGTCACCGAGACGAGCCCGCCCCAGGCATGGTCGATGCGGCGACCGCGCAATTGCGGAAAAGTGTTTTCCATATGCGGCCGCACGAAGCCAGCAATGTCGGCTGGCGGCGACGGCGTGTAGCGCTCGCCGCCACCGAACAGCAGGCGGCCATCCGCCGACAGCCGGTAGTAGTTGACCACGAAGCGCGTGTCGGAAACGGCCACATTGCTTGGGATGACGTCGCTCGTGTCGTCCAGCGGCTCGGTCGCGATGATGTAGTTGCCGACCGGCATGATGCGGCTGTTGACGCGCGGCTCGAGCCCCTGGAGCAGGGCGTCGCCAGCCAGCACGACATGCCTAGCCCGGACCGAGCCCTTGGCCGTCGAAACCCGGATGGAAGGTTGCCGCTCCAGCCGCAGCGCCACCGAATTTTCGTGGATGGTGACGCCCGCCGCTGCCGCCGCGCGGGCAAGACCCAGCGTATAGTTCAGCGAATGCATATGGCCGCCGAGCTTCTCGTACATCGCGCCGTGATAGGGCGTGTTTACCATTCCGCGCGCCTGCGCTGCCGACAGCATCTCGATGTCATGAAAATTCATCACGGTGGCAAGGCACTCGGCCTCTTCTTCGAGGTCGCGCAGGTCGGAGCTATTGACCGCACCGGCGAGGTGGCCGGTCAGCCGGAGGTCGCAATCGATGGCGTGGCGCTCGATCAGGTCGAGCACCAGCCCGCGCGCCTCGAAGGCGAGGTCGAACAGCGCCCGCGCCCGTTCGGGCCCATAAAGCTTGACCAGACCCTTGGCGCCCTTGCGCAGGCCGGGGATGATCTGGCCGCCATTGCGCCCGGACGCTCCCCATCCGATCTTGCCGCCTTCCAAGAGCACGACCTTCAGCCCGCGCTCGGCGGCATGAAGAGCCGCGGACAGGCCGGTGCAGCCGCCGCCGACCACCACCAGATCGGCGTCAACGTCGCCTTGCAGCGCCGGATGATCGGGCGCCGGATTGGCCGTCGCGACGTAGTAGGACTTGCCGATATCCAGGCCGGAATTGAAGCCCATCATCACACCTTGAGCAGCAGATGATCGCGTTCCCAGCTCGTGACGACGCTTTGGAACAGGTCGAGCTCGACGCTCTTGACGCGCAGATAGGTCTGGAAGAAATCCTCGCCGAGCAACTCCCGGACCGGACTGCACGCGGCGAAACGGTCGAGCGCCTCCTCCATGGTTTTCGGCAGCGTGCTCTTGCTGCGATATGCGTTGCCCGATGCCTCGGGCGAGCGCGAGAGCTTTTCCTCGACGCCGAGATAGCCGCAGAGCAGAGAGCCGGCCATCGCCAGATAGGGATTGGAATCGGCGCCGGGCAGCCGGTTTTCCACCCGCCGCGCGGCGCGCCCGCCGGCCGGCACGCGCAGGCCGCAGGAGCGGTTGTCATGCGACCACTCGATGTTGGCCGGCGCGCTGTGGTTCGGCCGGATGCGGCGGAACGAGTTCACGTTCGGCGCAAACAGCGGCATCACCTCGGGAATGTACTTCTGCAGGCCGCCGATGAAATGCCCGAACATCTCGGTGTCGGCATCGTCACGCCCGGCAAACAGCGTGTTCCCGGCCTCGTCGATGACCGACATGTGGAGATGCATGGAGCTGCCGGCTTGTGCTGCGATCGGCTTGGCCATGAAGGTTGCGTGCATGCCGTATTCCTGCGCGGCCTGGCGCGTCATTCGCTTGAACAGCAGCACCTTGTCGGCCAGCGGCAGCGCGTCGCCATGCAGGAAATTGATCTCGAGCTGCGCCGTGCCCGACTCATGGATCAACGTGTCGAGCGGCAGCCCGGCCTTTGCCGCGTAGTCGTAGAGCCGCTGGATCACCGGCTCGAACTCCTCCAGCGCCGCCATGTCATAGGGATGCTGCACGGTTTCGGAGCGGCCATTGCGCCCGACCGGAGCTGTCAGCGGCCGATCGGGATCGGGATTGGGAGCGGTCAGGTAGAATTCGAGCTCCGGCGCCACCACCGCCCGCCATCCGCGCTGGCGATAGAGATCAAGCACGGCCCTTAGGACATGACGCGGCGAGGCCATCCACGGCCGATCGTCCATGTGAAACGCATCGGCAAAGACATAGGCCCTGCCTGCTCCGGCGCCGGGCGCAAGGCAGAGCGTCGCGACATCCGGCACCATCCGCATATCGGGGTCCTGATAGCCAAAACCCTCGTCGTTGGAACCGGAATAGCGGCCGTCGATGCAGACCAGGAAGGCGCTGCTCGGCAGGTAGAGCGCGCGATCCTCGAGCGACTTCAGGAACTTGGCCGTCGGCAAGGTCTTGCCGCGCAACACGCCGTTCACGTCCGGCACCAGGCACTCGACTTCCCTGATCCCCTGCTGCTCCAGCCATCCTTTCGGATCGTCCATTGGGGTCATTTCAGGTGCATCCGTTGTTGTGGTCTTGAGCATCAGGTCACGTCCTTGCGAGGGCGAGAATGGCTTCGGCGGCGGCGTCCGTTCCCGGCGCCCGTGCCATGGTGGCCGCATTCTCCTTGAGACGAAAGCGCATTTCGCCGTCGGCCATTAGGCCAAGGATGGCGTTTTCCAGTTCATCGTCGCTCCAGCCATCGCGGCTGAGGTGACGGCCGACGCCGGTTTCCTCGGCACGTTGCGCATTGTCGTGCCCGTCCCAGCAATAGGGCATGATCAGCGACGGCACGCCGAAACGCAGAGCTTCGCAAAAGCTGTTGTTGCCGCCGTGATGGATGAAGAGGTCGGATTTCGCAACGACCGATGGCTGCGGAAACCAGGCATCGAGATAGACATTGTCCGGAACCGCGCGATAGGTGTCACGCAGACCGCCGACATTGACGATGAAGCGAGCCGGAAGCCGGTCGAACACGGCGAGCATGCGCTCGATCAGGCCGACATCCATGGCGCCCAGGCTGCCGAAGCTGAGATAGACCAGCGGCCCGTCATTGCGCGGAAAGACCGGCACGTCGAACGGCCCTTCCGAACGGACACAGCCTTCGAGATAGACGAAGCGGGCCGGGTCGAGCGGCTCTGCCCGCTCCCTGCGCACGATCGTCGGCGTCAGCAGCAAATTGAGGTCGGGCGAAGCTTCGAGAAAAAGACCCTTCGGCAAGGACGCAAGACCGGCATCCGCCCGAAGCCGGTTGAAGCGGTCGTGGGCCGGGGCGACCGCTGCCAGGTAACGCGCCTCGAAGGCTGCGCGGCTCGGGTCGTCGGCGGCGAGACCGGAAAGATAAGGCGGTACATCGGGGTCGGGCAACTCGGTCTCGGCGCAGGAGACGACGCGCACCCATGGGCAGCCGGCGGAAGCCAGCGCCGGAAACATGATGACATTGTCGAGCACGACCGCGTCCGGCTTCAGCCGCGCCAGCAATTGGCGCAGCGGCGCCTCGGCATTGACGGCGGTGTCGACAATCGCTTCCCAGGTCGGGGCGACGTAGGTCTCGAGCTGGTCGATCGGGCTCAGCCTGAAATGCGGCAGATGCCGGCGCACGAAAGCCTGCCAATAGCTCTGGCGTTCGCTGTCGGTCAGCGGCTCGTCGGTCGGCAACTGGTATTCCTGAAAACCATAGTCGGCAAACACGCCGGAGAAGCCGGCATGGCAGATGAACACCGGCCGGGCGCCACGAGCGCGCAAGGCCTGCGCGATGCCGACGCAATTGAGCGCCGCGCCAAAGCTCGCTTCGGGAAACAGCGCGATGGTCGGGCTGGCTTTGCGCGTCACTATGGTCCTCGTCAAGCCGGCCGGCTGATCATGCCGAACAATGCGGGGGCCCCGCGACTGGCCGCCTGCGGCCGCTGGCTGCGGGAAAGCCGCAAGTGGACGCGAAGCAGGTCGGCCGCAACCTCATACTGCCGGCTTTCCAATTGGTCGAGTATGGTCAGGTGCTCGCGCAGCGACTGCTTCAGCCGGAAGACGTTGACGCCGGCATAGGTCCCTGGCAGCCGGCGCAGCCTGAGATGGTCGGACAGCGCGTCGGTGACGAACCGGTTGGCGGCGCCATCGGCGATTAGGCCGTGAAAGTCGATGTCCAGGCGCTGGAACTCTTTGGTGTCGAATGCGGCATCGGGCAGCGACAGCAGTGCTTCCATGCCCTGGCGCAATGCCGCCGCGCGGGTCCCGTCCAGCCGGAAGCCAGGCGCCAGAATGGCGGCAGGTTCGAGCAGCAGGCGGAACTCGTAGCTTTCCCCTTGTGCCTCCGGATCATCGGGCGCCCGCCTGAACAGCCAGGACTGACCCGGCGCGCGGTCCAGAAGATTTTCATCTGTCAGTTTCTTTAACGCTTTTAGTACCGTCTTCCGCTCGGCATCATACCGCCGCATCAGCGCGCCGATGGTCACCGTCTGATCCAGCCGGCGCGCCGACCGATCACGCAGGATCATCTCCGCGAGCTCGTCCTCCTCGGTAACAGGCAGATCGGTGGCAAGAGTCGCCTGGCTGGTTAGGTCCACCGCAAGGCGGTAGCCCGATTCAGCCTCCCAGCGCACGACGCCTTTTTCGGTGAGCAGGCGCAATGCGGCCCGCACCGGAGTCCGCGAAACGTTGCAGAGAGACGCGATCTGCTGTTCCGGAAGATGAGCACCGGCTTCGAAGCCGCGTTGCCGGGCCACATCCAGGATGCGCTGAGCGAGATCGAGATGGTTGGTGCGCGGTCGTCTGGCAGCGGCTTGCATGGCGATTTCTCATGAACGGACTTGACCGCTGCGGCTTGACCGATCGCCCTTGCAGACACAATCGGCCAGGTTTCGCAGCGATTTTCCAAATTATGGATTGACGTACTTTTTTCTGCAAGAGTACTGTAAGGTCAATCGGCAACAAAAAGACCGGGGAACAGGATCGAAGCGGCGGCATGGTCGCAAGCGCTGGTCCGACGATTGATTGAATTCGACGATCAACCAGAATGGGAGTCTGTAATGACCGCCTCAACCCGCCTGCGCCATCCGTTAAAGATATCTTCGATTGCGCTTGGTCTCGCCCTGACGCTGTCGGCGCCGGCTTCTGCCGCCGACCTCGTCATTTCCAACTGGGATGGCTACATGGCGCCGGATGCCATGGCCGCCTTCAAGGCCGCGACCGGCGTTTCCGGTGAGGTCGTCGTCCACGCCACCAATGAGGAGATCATGGGCAAGCTCGTCGCTTCGGGCGGCAAGGGCTATGACGTGGTCTTCGTCTCCTCGCCCTTCGCCGAAGTGCTGAACAAGCTCGGTCTGATCGAGACGATCGACCACGCCAAGATCCCCAACCTCGCCAATCTTTATCCCGAGGCGGCGAAGCTGCCGCACGATGCCGGCAACAATTTCTCCGTGCCTTACACCTGGGGCACCACCGGCCTCTGCTACCGCTCGGATCTGGTAAAGACCGAGCCGGTCAGCTGGAACGATCTTCTCGCCCCATCAGATGCACTCAAGGGCAAGACCACCATGCTGGCGACCGACCGCTGGCTGCTTGCCGCCGGGCAGCTCGCCAAAGGCTATTCTGTCAACGAGACCGATCCGGCCAAGCTCGCCGAGGTCAAAGACCTGCTGATCTCGGCCAAGAAGACCTTGCTCGCCTATGACGACACCACCTTCTATTCAAAGCTGGTCTCGGGCGAGGCGCTGATGGTGCAGGCATGGGATGGCTGGTGCAATTATGGCATCGCCGAGAAGCCTGAGATCAAATACGTCATCCCCAAAGAGGGTTCGGACCTGTGGGTCGACACGATGGTGGTGATGAAGGCCTCGGCCAACAAGGACGCCGCCTTCCAGTTCATCAACTTCATGCTGGACGCCAAGAACCACGCCTGGGCGGCCCAGAACATCGACTACAAGGTGCCGAACAAGCCGGCTATGGAAAGCCTGCCGGCCGATTTCCTCGCCAAGTTTCCCAATATGGGCATGCCGGTGGCCGAGCTCGTCAAGTTCGAGCAGTTGCGTGACGTCGGCGACGCCCAGCGCGACTATTCAAAGATCGTCAGCGAGATCAAGGCCGCGCAGTAACTGCCTGCCATTTCGGTTACTGGAAGCAAGCTTGCGTTCCTTCGCGCCCCCCTCTGGCCTGCCGGCCATCTCCCCCTCAAGGGGGGAGATTGGCTGTGGCGTCGCTTTCGCCAATCTTCAATATTTGAAGGTAAGCGAGAGGTTGGAACTGCTAATCTCCCCCCTTGAGGGGGAGATGGCCGGCAGGCCAGAGGGGGGTGCGACTTGACGCAACCTTCCCGCTCCTCGTTGCTGATGGCGCCGGCGCTGGCCTGGCTCACCGCCTTGATGGTGGTGCCATGCGCGCTGGTGCTGGCGCTCGCCTTCTTCCGGCGCGGCATCTATGGCGGCATCGAATACACCTTCACGCTGGAGAATTTCGGGCTGGTGTTCGACCCGCTCTATGCCGGCATCTTCCTCAATTCGGCACGCATCGCCGGCACGGCAACGCTGATCGCGGTGGTGATCGGCTATGCCGCCGCCTATGCGATCGCGGCAGCACCCCGCCGGTGGCAGCCGGTGTTCCTGTTCTTCGCCGTGCTGCCGTTCTGGTCGAACTACCTGATCCGCACCTATGCCTGGATCGTGCTGCTCAACCGCGAAGGTCTGATCACGCAGCTCTTGCGCTGGTTCGGCTACACCGGCGAGCCGCCGTCGATGCTTTATGCCGAAGGCGCCGTCATCGCCGGACTGGTCTACAATTACCTGCCCTTCGTCATCCTGGCCTGCTACGCGCCGCTGTCGCGGCTCAATCCGGAGCTCGCCGAAGCATCGCGCGATCTCGGCGCTTCGGCCATGACAACATTTCGCCGGGTCATACTGCCGCTGACCGTGCCTGGCATTGCCGCCGGGGCGGTCTTCGTCTTCGTGCTGTCGATCGGCAATTTCGTCACGCCGGCGCTGCTCGGCGGCGGCCGCTTCCAGATGATCGGCAATCTCGTCTACGACCAGTTCCTGACCGCCAATGACTGGCCCTTCGGCGCGGCGCTGGCGATGGCGCTGATCGCTATAATGCTGCTGGTGCTGACCGCGCAGGCTTTGGCCGCAGATCGCGCCGCTGGCCGTATCGCCGAAGCGAAAGGAGGCGCGGATGGCTGAACGCTCCCCTGCCACGCGTCGCACGCTCTGGCTCGTGCTTTCGTTCGTCTTCGCCTTTCTCTACATCCCGATCGCCGTGCTGGTGGCGCTGTCCTTCAACCAAGGCGGGCTGCCGACCGTCTGGTCGGGCTTTTCGCTGAAATGGTATGCCTCGCTCGCCGGAAACGCCGCGATCCTTTCCGCCGCCCTTAACACGCTGATCGTGGCGCTTGTCTCGACGGCAATCGCCACGCTGCTCGGCACGCTGCTGGCCATCGGCGTCGAAATGCGCCGGCAGTATGGAAGAGGCCTCGAGGCGCTGATCTTTGCGCCGATGATCATTCCCGACATCGTGCTGGCGATCGCGCTGCTCAGCTTCTTCTCCATGCTCGATTTCACCCTGGGCCTGCACACCATCATCCTCGCCCATGTCGTGTTCAACCTCGCCTTCGTCTGCTCGGTGGTGCGCGCCCGGCTGAAAAGCTTCGACTGGTCGATCGTCGAGGCGTCCGCCGATCTCGGCGCTTCCGCGCTCACCACCTTCAGGCGGGTGACATTGCCGGTCATCCTGCCGGCGGTGGTCGCCGGCGCGCTGCTCGCCTTCACCCTGTCGGTCGACGAGTTCATCATCGCTTTCTTCACCGCCGGCGCCGGCCGCGCCTCGACCACGCTGCCGATGCAGATCTATTCGATGATCCGCTTCGGCATCACGCCGGAGATCAATGCATTGGCAACTATCGTCATGGCGGTCTCGATCACCGCGTTGACCCTGTCGCAGCGGCTCAACCGCGGGGTCATCGGCCAATGAACGAGCCCCGCACGCTGCTGGCGATCGACAAGGTGTCGAAGAATTTCGGCCGGGTGACCGCCGTCGACGGCATTTCGCTCGATATCCGCGAGAACGAGTTCTTCGCCCTGCTTGGACCTTCAGGCTGCGGCAAGACCACGCTGCTGCGCATGCTGGCCGGCTTTGAGACGCCCAATGACGGCCGCATCCTGCTCGACGGCCGCGACATCGCCAGGACGCCGCCCAACAAGCGGCCGGTCAATCTGATGTTCCAGTCCTATGCGCTGTTTCCGCATATGAGCGTCAGGGCCAATGTTTCCTACGGCCTCGAAATGGAACGTTTGCCGGCAAAAGAAATCCGCTCCCGCGTCGACGCCATCCTGGCAACGACCGAGCTCGTCGCCTTCGCCGACCGCAAGCCGGAGCAATTGTCGGGCGGGCAGAAGCAGCGCGTCGCGCTTGCCCGGGCGCTGGTCAAGCGACCACGGCTGCTGCTGCTTGACGAGCCGCTCGGCGCGCTCGACAAGAAATTGCGTGGCGCCATGCAGCTGGAGCTGAAGCGCCTCCAGCACGAGGTCGGCATCACCTTCGTCATCGTCACCCATGACCAGGAAGAATCGCTTGTCATGGCTGACCGCATGGCGGTGCTGAGGGACGGCAAGCTGCTGCAATGCGACACGCCGCACGCGGTATACGAGTATCCGGCGGACCGCTTCGTCGCCGACTTCATCGGCGTGATGAATTTCGTGCCGGGCAAGGCCACCGGCGACGGCGTGCTGGCGGCCAACGGCGCGCGGATATCAGGCAATGTTCCCGCAACACTTTCGCCCGGCGCTGCGGCAGTCGCTTCAGTGCGGCCCGAACGCATCCGGCTGTTCCCGTCGCCAGAAACGGCCAACCGTGTTGCTGGCATCGTCGAGGCGCTGGCCTATCAGGGTCTCGACCTGCAGCTGCATGTCCGCACCGCCCTGTCGCCAAAGCCGTTCCTGGTGCGCGTCACCGCCGACGCCGCCGACCGACGCCCAGTTGCGTCAGGCGATGCGGTCGAGCTCGGCTGGGATGCCGCCGACGTCAGAATTTTCGCAGATTGATTGGAAGGAGAAGCTTTCATGGCGCAGAAGACGATCGCGTTTTTTCCGGAAGCGGCCTATGGCCCGGCGCTCAATTCCGTCGGCATCGCCCAGGCAGTCGAGGCGCGCGGCCATAGAGCGGTGTTCCTGTCGGATCCCGGCTTTATCGACGTCTACAAGGGCTACGGCTTCGAAGCCCATCCGGTGAACCTTTCCGAGCCGATGCCGCCCGAACAGATGGCCAAGTTCTGGGAAGACTTCATCAACGGCCATATCCCGAACTTCCGCAAGTCGCCCTACGACCAGGTCGACAACTACGTGAAGGATTGCTGGACGGCGATCGTCGACAGCGCCAAATGGGCTGAGAAGGACCTGCCCGGTGTGCTTGCGACGATCAAGCCCGACGTCATCTGCGTCGACAACGTCATCCTGTTCCCGGCGATCAAGCAGTATGGCAAGCCGTGGGTGCGCGTCATCTCATGCTCGGAGAACGAGATCGAGGACGAGGACATCCCGCCGCATCTGTCCGGCTGCGGCGAGAACGACCACGCCTGCCATCAGCGCTACCGCGACCATTTCAACGCGGTCATCAAGCCGATCCATGACGACTTCAACGCGTTCCTCACTGCCAACAACGAAGCGCCTTATCCGATCGGCCAGTTCTTCGAGGCCTCGCCCTACCTCAATCTGCTGCTCTATCCCGAGGCGGCAAAGTTCAGGCGCCGCCATCCGCTCGACCCGGCAAAATTCCAGTATCTGGAAGGCTGCGTGCGGCAGGAGAAACCCTACACGGTGCCGACTTTTACGAAGAATAACGACGGGCCGCTGCTCTACGTTTCCTTCGGCAGCCTTGGCGCCGGTGATGTCGACCTACTGAAGCGCATTATCGCGACGCTAGGCAAGACGCGCTACCGGGCGCTGGTCAATGTCGGCGGCTACAAGGACCAGTACGCGCAAGTGCCCGAAAACGTCATCGTCGAGAGCTGGTTTCCACAGCCCTCGGTCATCCCGCAGGTCGATGCGGTGATCCACCATGGCGGCAACAACTCATTCACCGAGTGCCTCTATTTCGGCAAGCCGGCGATCATCATGCCTTATGTCTGGGACGGCCACGACAACGCTACACGGGTCGAGGAAACCGGCCACGGCTTCGGCATGCCGCGCTATGATTGGAGCGACGCCGCGCTGATCGCCAAGATCGAAGCCTGCCTGACCGACACGGCAATCAAAGCCAAGCTGACGAAAACGTCGGCGCAGATGCAGTCGCAGAACGGCCCGGAGAAAGCGGCCGGGCTGCTGGAGAAATTGCTGTGAGCGCGATGTTCGACATGCCGAGCCAAGGCACCCCCCTCTGGCCTGCCGGCCATCTCCCCCTCAAGGGGGGAGATTGGATGTCACCTCGGCTTTCGCCAATCACCAACATCGCAGGAGTGAACAGGGCGCCGAAGCTGCTAATCTCCCCCCTTGAGGGGGAGATGTCCGGCAGGACAGAGGGGGGCGCCGTAGAGCGAAGCCATCTCGAAAATGAGCGTCGAACCGGAGCACCCGCATGACCTCCTCCGCGCCGCATCTCCACCAGGCCTCGACCCGCACCGACCTTGTCGACTGGGGCGCCCAGCCCGACGCGCTGGAAGGCGCGTCCCACTCCACCGGCAGGCTCGCCCACAAGGGACCGAACAACCAGCCGGAATCCGGCATTTGGGTCTGCACGCCCGGCCGCTGGCGTCTGGCGATTCCGCGCGACGAATTGTGCCATTTCGTTGCCGGCCGCGCGACCTACAGATCGGACGACGGCGAGGTGATAGAAATCTCCGCCGCCACGCTTGTCATGTTCCCGGCCGGTTGGACCGGCGAATGCACCGTCCATGAGACCATCCGCAACGTCTACATGCTGGCCTGACTCACGCCTGCCGCACTGGAGCTTCACGAAATGCCAACGCCAATCATGAAATCGCCGCTCGCCATCACCGACCTCGTCGACTGGGGCGTCATTCCCACCATGATCGAGGGCGAATCCCGCACCTCCGGCAAGCTGCTGCACAAGGGGCCGGACGGTCGCTCCGAATGCGGGCTGTGGGTCTGCACCCCGGGCAAATGGCACTGCCACGTCACCCGCGACGAGTTCTGCCACTTCCTCGAGGGCCGCTGCACCTATGTGCATGAATCCGGCGAGGTGATCGAGATCGAGCCGGACACGGCGGCATACTTTCCGCAGGACTGGAAAGGCGTCTGCACCGTCCATGAGACGATCAAGAAGGTCTACATGATCCGCTGAGCGGTTTGAAAGGAAGACCATGGAATTCTTCGCTGACCGGCCGGCTTTCTTCGTCAATCCGGATTACCGGCCGATGGCCGGCACAAGAAAACCGGTGATCGATCCGGCGACGCTCGAAACCGTGGGCGCCATCGCTGCCGCAGCCGATGGCGAGATCGACGCTGTGCTCACCGCGGCGACCAAGGCGCAAGCGGCTTGGAAGAAACTCGACGCCAAGAGCCGCGCCAAGCATCTGCATGCAGTCGCGAACGCCATCGAGGCGGCCGACTTCACGCGCTGCGCCGAGCTGATGGTGCGCGAGATGGGCAAGCCCTATCCGGAAGCGATCGGCGAGATCGCCAATTGCGCGCCGATCTTCCGCTATTACGCCGAAATGGCGCGTGACGATGCCGGCAAGATTGCCGGCACGACGCAGGCCGGTTCGTTCCAGTACGCGCGCTACGAGCCTTACGGCACCTCGGTGCACATCATGCCCTACAATTTCCCCATCCTGTTGATGTGCTGGACCGTCGCCGCTTCGCTCGCCGCCGGCAATGCCTGCGTGATCAAGCCGGCCGAAGCGACGACATTGTCGACGCTGGATTACATGGCCGTGTTCCGCTCCTTGCCGGAGGGCCTGGTTTCCTGCCTGCCGGGCGGGGCGGCCACCGCGCAGGCGCTGATCGCTTCGGACCGTACCCACGCGGTCGCCTTCACCGGCTCGGTCGCCGCCGGCAAGGCTGTCGCCGTCGCCTGCGCCGAACGCATGAAGCCGTGCGTTATCGAGGCGGGCGGCAGCGATCCGCTGATCATCAGCCAACACGCTCCGCTTGATATAGCGGCGGCCGGCAGCGTCACTGCCGCGTTCCATCTTACCGGCCAGGTCTGCACCTCGGCCGAACGGTTTTTCGTCGTTGATGCCGTTCACGACCGTTTTGTCGAGCTGTTTGCGCGGAAGACACGTGCGCTGCGCATCGGCAACGGCTTGGACAAGACCGAGATCGGGCCGCTGGTCAGCGAGGCGGCGCGGGCGAAAGTCATGCGTCTGGTCGACGATGCGATCCGCAGCGGCGCCAAGGCGGTCACCGGCGGGCGCATTCCGCCGGCGCACAATGTCGGCTGGTTCTACGAGCCGACGATCCTGACCGGCGTCACATCAGACATGGCGATCGTGCGCGAAGAGTGTTTCGGACCGGTCGCCGCGATCTGCCGGGTCAAGGATTTCGACGAGGCGATAAAGCTTGCCAATGACAGCCCATTCGGGCTCGGCGCCTCGGTCTTCACCACCGATCTTGCCGAAGCGCATGAGGCTGCGGAGCGGCTCGAGGCCGGCATGGTCTGGGTCAACAATCCGCTGATCGACAATGACGCGCTGCCTTTCGGCGGCTGGAAGGCGTCGGGCCTCGGCCGCGAACTTGGACGCCAGGGGCTCGATGCCTTCCGCCGCTCGAAGATGGTGATCATCGACCACAAGCCGGCGATCCAGGACTGGTGGTATCCTTATCCCGACAGTTGGTTCCGCGAAGCCGGCGGCCGCAAGCACGTATGAGGTACGAAGGCTGCGTCAGCCGATGCTCTCGCCGCCGTCGATCACCAAAGCCTGGCCGGTCATGAAGGACGAGCGATCGGAGACGAGGAACAGGATCGCTTCGGCTATTTCTTCCGCGCTGGCCCAGCGCTGCATGGGAATCTTGGTGCGGACATAGCGCTCGATCGCATCCCGCCCGCCCATCTGAGCGATGAACGGCTCGTTGAACGGCGTGTCGACCCAGCCCGGACAGAGCGCGTTGATGCGGACATTGTGCTGGGCATAGTCGAGCGACATCTGCCGGGTCATCGCCACCACGGCATGTTTTGAGGTTGCGTAGGCGATCATCTCGCGGTCATAGAACACACCCGAATTCGAGGCGGTGTTCACGATGACACCGCCGCCCTGTTCGATCATCGACGGCATGACGAGCCTGGCCGCGAGGAACTGCGCCCGTACGTTGATCCGCCAGGAGGCATCCATGCCGTCGACGCCGACTTCGGTCAGCGTGCCGCCGACCTGGACGCCGGCGTGGTTGTGCAGGATATCGATCCGACCATGTTTGCTCAGTGTGCCCGTGATGAGTCCCTCGACCGCCGCGTCGTCGCCGACATCGGTCGCGACCGCCTCGGCCCGTCCACCGGCGGCACGGATGTCGGAAGCCGTGGCTTCGCCGGCAGCCTGATCCCTGTCGGCGATCACCACCACCGCCCCTTCACTGGCCATGATCATGGCACCGGCGCGCCCGATGCCCGACCCGGCGCCGGTCACCACGGCGATGCGATCTTTCAGAATCATGATGCGACTTTCAGTTTGATGGTTTGCGTTGGCGCAATTGCCATTGGGCAAGCACCACAAGCAGCACCGAGGCGACGAGGACGATCGTCGCGACGGCGTTGATTTCGGGCGTCACGCCGCGCCGGATCGAGGCAAAGACATAGATCGGCAACGTGGTCTGTGCGCCGGCGACGAAGAAGGCGACGATGAAATCGTCGAAGGAGAAGGTGAAGGCGAGCAGGAAGCCGGCGATCACCGCCGGCATGATCTGCGGCAACACGATCGAGCGGAATGTCGTCAGCGGGGTGGCGTAGAGATCGCTCGAGGCCTCGACCAGATTTCGGTCGAGGCTTCCAAGGCGTGTGCCGACGATCATCGCCACCAGCGCCATCGAAAACAGGCCATGCGCGGCGATGATCGAGCCGTAGCCGAGCGCCAGGCGTGGCGGCTGGTCGTTCGGCCACAGCGACGCGAGAAATGGATTGACGACCCCAAACAGCTGGACGAGCGCGACCAGCGTCGAGATGCCGATGACGACGCCCGGAACGACGATCGCAGCACCCAAAAGCGCATCGAAAACGGCTCGTGTCCGCGCGCCGACGCGCGCTAGGCCAAGCGCCGCCGCCGTGCCGCACAGTGCTGCGAGCAAGGCGCTGGTGGTGGCGATGAACAGGCTGTTCTTCAGTGCCTCGACCAGAAACGGGTTCGACAGCGCCTTGCCGTACCATTGCACCGACAGGCCGGTGAGCTCGCTGGCGTGGCGGCCGGCATTGAAGGAGAACAGCACCACAAGCGCGATCGGCAGGTAGAGAAATGCGAAGACCGCGACGACGAAGGCGCGCATCAGATCAGGTCCACCCGGCGGGCACCCGAAAGCCGGGTCGAAATGCGGTTGGCGACAAGCAGCACCACCACCGAAACCAGAACCAACGTGATCGCGATTGCCGATCCGAACGGCCAGTTGCGTGATTGCAGGAACAGATCGACCAGCGCGTTGCCGATGAAGAAGACCTTGCCGCCACCGAGCAGCGTCGGGATCAGATATTCGCCGAGCAGCAGGATCATGACCAGCGAGAAGCCGGTCATCACACCTGGCAGCGACAGCCGCAGCGTCACGCCAAGGAATGTCGAGATCGGCGTCGCGCCGAGATCGGCGGAGGCTTCCAGCAGCCGGCGATCGAGCCGCTCGAGGCTGACATAGATCGGCAGGATCATCAGCGGCAGATAGCCATAGACGATGCCGAGCAGGACCGCGCCCGGCGTGTTTATCAGCCGCACGTCCTCAAACCCGACATAGGCCAGCAATGCCGGGATGCCGCGCCCGCCCAGAACATACATCCAGGCATAGGTTCGCATCAGCAGGCTGGTCCAGAACGGGATGACGACAAGCGCCAGCAGGATCAGCCGCCACCGCTCCGGCGCGCGCAAGGCGAGATAATAGGCGACCGGATAGGCGACGAGCAGACAGGCCAAGGCGCCCGCCGGCGCCAGCACCATCGTGTTCCAGAAGGCAGTCGCCCGTGCCGGAAGATTGGCATACTGCGCAAAGGTGAAAGCGGCCTGATAGCCGCCTTCAGGCGCCCGCTCGCCGACGCTGAAGACAACGATCGCGACGAACGGCAGGACCAGAAACACCACCAGCCACGCGGTTGCTGGACCGAGCAGCAGCGCGGTCAGCAGATTATGACGAAGGACATTGCTGCGCATTGAAAACCGCCCCGGTGCCGGCGGACATCTGCCCGCCGGGTGAGTTGCCTGCATCGGACCTATGGCCGGTTCAAGCCGACTTGAAGCGGGCCATCAGTTCGGCCCGGGCCGGATCGGTCAGCGTCGCAGCCGCACCGAATTCCAGCGGAGTCAATAGTTCGGCCGCCGGGTAGAGGATCGGATTGTCCAGCACCTCCTTAGGCAGCAGCGCATTGACCCGCGCGTCGGTGGAAGGCGCGCCGTTGGCCAGGTGCTCCTTGACCGCGACTTTCGGGTCCATCAGGTAGTTGAGCAGGGCATAGCCGGCGGGCTTGTTGGGCGCATCCTTTGGAATGGCATAGAAGTCGGTCCAGATCTCGCCGCCCTCCTTGCCAAGCACATAAGCGATCTCGGGAATGTCGCGGTGGAGCTGCGCCCCGTCATTGGTCCAGCACATCGTCATCCAGGCGTCGCCGGCACGCATCGACGGCTGATAATCGCTGGAAACCGCGAACAGATGCGGCTTGACCTTCAGCAGCAATTCTTCCGCCTTGGCGAGTTCGTCCGGCTTCAGCGAGTTGAACGAGAAACCGAAATATTTCAGCGCATTGCCGATCGTGGTGAGCTGGTAGTCATGGACCATGGTCCGGCCGTCGCCCTCCGCCATGGCCGTGTCCCAGAATTCCTTCCAGCTCGTTATCGGCTTGGTCAGCTTCTTGGTGTTGACGGCAAATCCGGTGGTGCCCCAATTCTTCGGCACAGCGTAGGTCGCGCCGTCGATCGTGCCTTCCCCAGTGAAGCGCGCGTCCTGCTGCGAGCCGTCGAAATTGGCAAGCTTGGCCATGTCGAGCGCTTCGATGATGTCGAGCTTCTTGTAGGTGGAGATCGTGTAGTTGGTCGGCACGAAAAGGCTCCAGCCCGAGGCGCCAGCCTGCAGCTTGGCCAGCATCTCCTCGTTTGACCCGAACACATTGACCTCGACAGCAACGCCGGTCTCCGCCTTGAAATTCTCGAACGTCGCCGGGTCATGATAATTGGGCCAGGTGGCGATCGACATGCGGTCGCCAAGACCCTCCTGGGCGAAGGCGGGCGAGGGCATGATGCCGAGTTCGCGGGCCATCACCGCCGTTGCCACGCCCAGACAG
>NZ_RZTI01000057.1:0-36114 GCF_003997275.1 Mesorhizobium sp. M6A.T.Ce.TU.002.03.1.1 | reverse complement strand
GAACATCCTGGTCCGCGCGGCATCGGTGACTTCGCGTGTCAGCACCGCATGCTCCAATGGCACGAATACGCTGACGCTGCCGGCCGAGGGGTTGATGGTGCCTGCGAACGCGACCACCAACAGCAGCGCGTAGTCATGGACCAAAGCAAAGGCCACGCCCGTGGCGACCATCAGGCTGGCGGCGGCAAACAGGAGTTGGCGGTGATCGTAACGGACGCCGAGGAACCCGACACCGATGGTTAAGAGCGCGGAACCAAGCAGTGACGCCGTTGCGATCACGCCGACCTGAAGGGGAGTGAAGCCTAATGCGAGGAGATAGACCGGCAGCAGAACGGCCACGAAGCCATCGCCCATGTCGCGCAAGGCACGGGCCATGAAAAGAAAGGTCGTCGAATGGATCCGCAGCACTGATCTGCCTGCCCTCATCACCTGCGTGAGCGCCCGCGTGTTCTGTTTCAGGCGGCCGTTTCGACCGGCAGGCCGGCGGTCTTCCATTCGGGATAGCCGTCTTCGAGCCGACGCGCGAGATAGCCCTGCTCTCGCAAGGCGGCGACCGCTTCGAACGAGAGAACGCAATAGGGGCCGCGGCAATAGGCGATCACTTCCCGATCTGCCTCTAGCTCGCCTAAGCGACGCTCCAACTCGGCCAGCGGGATGTTGAGGGCGCCTGGAAGATGTCCGGCCGCGAACTCATCCTCTGGCCGAACGTCGAGAACCGTGACCATGCCGTCATGCAGCCTTGAGACGAGCTCGTCTCGCGACACCGGCTCCATCGCATCGCGAGCCCGGAAGTAGTCGGCCATGACGCGGCCGATTTCGGCAACATTTCGCTCGCCGACGCGGCCGAGCGCCTTAATCAGCGCCACCACCTCGGCGTCGCCGGCGAGGCTATAGAGCATGTGCTTGCCGCGGCGCTCCGTCTCGACGAGGCGCGCCCGCCGCAGGATCTGCAGGTGGCGCGACGTGTTGGCGAAGCTCAGATGGGCTCGCGCGGAGAGGTCCTCGACGCTGCGCACCCCTTGCGCGAGGTGCTCCAGAAGCTCGAGCCGATGCGGATGGCCGAGCGCCTGAGCCACTTCGGCAAGGCTCGCGTAGATCGCCTGTTTCGGTCCGGTGCTTGACACGGCTTCTCCTCAGTGGAACATTCAGCGGAATGATTGAATGTCTCTAGCCCGTCGTCGCGAGGCGCGCAAGACCATGATCCTTCGCCAATTCCTTCATACCGATCCAGTCGGCGTCTCATACCTGTTCGGCTGCGGCGGCAAGGCAGCCGCGGCCGTCGTCGATCCGGCCGGCGACATCGAGTTTTACCTGCGCGCCGCCGAAGACGCCGGCATGCGCATCCACTTCGTCGTCGACACGCATGTTCATGCCGACCATCTCTCCGTCGGCCGCGCGCTCGCCGAAGCGGCGGGCGCCGCATACGTGCTCGGGGCGGAGGCGTATGTCGCGTTCCCGTTCAAAGGAATGCGCGACGGAGAGGCCCTCTCGCTCGGCAACGTCGCCGCAACCGTCCTGCACACACCCGGTCACACCCCGGAGCATATCTGCATTCTCGTCAGCGACCGCACGCGTGCCGACGAGCCATGGTTCGTGCTGACCGGCCACACGCTGATGGTCGGCGATCTCGGTCGCACCGAACTCGCCGTCAGCGCCGAGCAAGGCGCAAAGGATATGTTTCACAGCGCCGGTCGGCTCAAGGCTCTCCCAGATCATGTCGAGGTGCTCCCCGGCGCCTATGCTGGCTCGGTCTGCGGCCGGCGCCTGAGCGGCAAGCCCTGGTCGACCATCGGTTTCGAGAAACGCCACAACGAGGCCTTGCGGATCGAGGACGAAGCCGCGTTCATCCGCTTCATGCTCGCCGAGATTCCCCCGGCTCCGCCCGAGGCCGCGGCGCTCCGGGCCGCCAATTCCGCCTTGGCTGCGGCGGCGGCCTGACCCATGGACGAAGCGGCATCGGTGCCAGGCAAGGCGGGTTCACCCGTCAGGCTAGGCCTCAGAGAGAACTGGCCGCAATTCGCGCTGCTCGTCGTGATCAACGCCTTTGTCGGCGGCATGGTCGGGATAGAACGAACGGTGGTGCCGCTGATCGGATCGGAAGAGTTCCACGTCACGTCGACAACGCTCATCGTCTCCTTCATCGTCAGCTTCGGCGTCGTCAAGGCGCTCGCCAATCTGGTCTCGGGGCAGCTTGCCGACGCGTGGGGCCGCAAGCGCGTGCTCGTCTTGGGATGGCTGGTCGGCCTGCCGGTGCCGTTCATGATCATCTGGGCGCCGACCTGGGAATGGGTGATTGCGGCCAACGCATTGCTCGGCATCAACCAGGGGCTCGCCTGGTCGATGACCGTGATCATGAAAGTCGATCTCGTCGGGCCAAAGTCGCGCGGCCTTGCCGTTGGTCTTAACGAGTTCGCCGGCTATCTCGCCGTCGGGGTGACGGCGTTCCTGACCGGCTATCTCGCCTCACAATACGGACTTCGGCCAGTGCCGATCTATCTCGGCATCGGTTATGCGGTCGTCGGTGCCGCACTGTCGATCCTGCTCGTGCGCGACACGCGGGACCACGTTCGGCTGGAGGCCTCATCCCACGCGCAGCAGTCCGCGCCGATCAGCTTTCGGGAAGTCTTCGCGCTCACCTCGTTCGGGGATCGCAACCTGTTCGCCGCTTCGCAGGCCGGCCTCGTCAACAATCTCAACGACGGCATGAGCTGGGGCATTTTCCCATTGTTCTTCGCTTCCTTCGGTCTCGGCGTCGAGCGCATCGGCATCCTCAAGGCGGTCTATCCCGCGACATGGGGTGTCCTGCAGATCGCCACAGGCCCCTTGAGCGATCGCTGGGGGCGCAAGGGCCTGATCGTCGCCGGCATGTGGGTACAGGCCGCGGGTCTGTTTCTCACCGCGGCGACGCGCCAGTTCGAGTGGTGGATCGTCGGCAGCCTTCTGCTCGGCCTCGGCACGGCGATGGTCTACCCAAGCCTGATCGCAGCCGTCTCCGACGCCTCGCATCCGACCTGGCGCGCCCGCTCACTCAGCGTCTACCGCTTCTGGCGGGATCTCGGCTACGCGATCGGCGCGCTCTCCGCCGGCCTCATCGCCGACAGCTTCGGGCTGTCATGGGCGATCACATCGATCGCCGCGCTGACGTTTCTCTCAGGGGTAGTCGTGGCTGTTGTGATGAGCGAAACCGAGGCTCATCCGTCCGCGAGGAGGGCAACATGACAGCGGCGGCAGATCGCTGCCCAAGCAATTGATCCGGCGCAAGCTCGCCGCGCTGCCCGTTGGGCCTATATTGGAATTTGACCGCGACCGGCAGTTTGCCGGCAGTACGGAAAGAGCCCAAAGCATTTCCGGCCGCAGAGCCGCCAGTGGGTCAAAACTGCCGAGCCCATGAGAGGAAGGAGGATGCTATGACGTTGATTTCATTGACGCGCGTGGCCGCGCTCGCCGCAATTGTCGCCGCCGGCATGACGGCTATAGCCGCCGCGCAAACGACCGCAGCCGATCCGCACCATCCCGATACGACGGTCGCACAGGCGGCGCCGTCCACCGAGCCTGGAGATATGGTGGGACAAGACCAAGGGGCACAGCCCGCTCAACCCGGCATGATGCCTCCCGGAATGATGGGTCAAGGCATGATGGGCCAAGGCATGGGTCAGGGCATGATGTGCGAGATGAAGCAGCCCGGCATGATGGGCGCAATGCCGATGATGCGCATGCGCGGGCACATGATGAAGATCATGTTCGCCATTGCCGACACGGACGGCGACAGCGCGCTTTCCTTCGAAGAGATCACCGCCATCCATAAGCGAATCTTCGACAAGGTGGACGCAAACAAAGACGGCAAAGTGACACCCGAAGAAGTGCAGGCATTCATGCGGCAGTAGCCGCGCGCAGCTGATCGCCGGGCGACAAGCCGCGAAGGAGGCTCCCGAACATGACGTCGATCTACCTCGACTACAACGCGAGCACGCCGATCGATCCGGCCGTCACGGCTGCCATGCGGCCATATTTGGATGAGGCTTTCGGCAATCCGTCGAGCGGCCATTGGGCGAGCATGCCGGCGAAGGCTGCGCTGGAGAAGGCCCGCGGCCAGGTTGCGGCACTACTCGACTGCGCACCCGACGAGATCGTGTTCACAAGCGGCGGCAGTGAGGCCAACAACCTGGCGATCAAGGGCACGTTCTTCGCCCTCCGCCACAAGGGCGAGCACATCGTCACCACCACGGTCGAGCACCCGGCCATTCTCGCGCCTTGCCGGTTTCTCGAGGAGTTCGGCGCGGCAGTGACCTATTTGCCGGTCGACAGCACGGGCCGGGTCAATCCCGAGGACGTGCGTCGTGCCATCACGCCGCGCACCATCCTGATCAGCGTCATGCACGCCAACAATGAAGTTGGCACGATCCAACCGATCGAGGAGATCGGTGCTGTTGCGCGGGAACGTGGGGTCCGGTTTCACACCGACGCAGCGCAGTCGGTCGGCAAGATTGCAACCAAGGTCGACGCGCTTGGCGTCGATTTGCTGACCATCGCCGGCCACAAACTCTATGCACCAAAGGGTGTCGGGGCGCTCTATGTCCGCGATGGTGTCACGCTCGAGCCGCTGATCCATGGCGCGGGGCACGAACATGGCCGGCGCGCTGGCACTGAGAGCGCCTTGCTCGCGGTTGGCCTCGGTACGGCCTGTGCGCTCGCCAGCGACCTGGAGCCGATGGCACGCGTCCGCGTGCTGCGGGATCGTTTTTGGGACGCGCTGCAGGAGGGTTTCGGCGACCGTGTCGCGCTCAACGGGCACCCTCAGCATCGCCTTCCCAACACGCTCAGCGTTTCATTCGTCGGCATGATCGGCGCCGAGGTGCTTTCGCATCTCGACGGCGTCGCGGCGTCGACCGGTTCGGCCTGTCACGCCGGCCGGGTCGAGCTCTCCCCAGTGCTCACGGCCATGGGCGTGCCCGAGAAGATCGGCATGGGCGCCGTTCGCTTCAGTCTTGGTCGAGCCACGACCAGCGCCGAAATCGACGCCGTCGTGGATCAGCTTCGAGCCGTCACGGTCCGATCCGCCATCCGCTAGACGATAGGACCCGAAGAGACGGCACCACCCATCGTTGCGTCATAAAGCCGGTCGCGCCGGCGGCTCTTTCGCCGCTGTGGGTTCCTCTGGACTGAGGGCGCCCGGCCGGAGCCTGAACAGGATCAGCAGCGGCCCGGCGACGAAGATGGAGGAATAGGTCCCGGCGAGGATGCCGAAGATCATCGCGACCGTGAAGGACTGGATGACCTCGCCGCCCCAGATCGAAAGCGCCGCCAGCGCGAACAGCGTCGTCACGCCGGTGAGGACCGTTCGCGCCAGAGTCTGGTTCATCGACAGGTCGAGCAGCTCGGCGATCGGCATCTTTTTATAGCGGCGCAGGTTCTCGCGGACCCGGTCATAGACAACAACGGTATCGTTGATCGAATAGCCGACGATAGTCAGGATCGCGGCTATCGAGGTCAAATTGAACTCTATGCCCGCGACGACGTAGAAGCCGATCATCAGGATCACGTCGTGGAAGGTCGAAATGATGGCGCCGAGCCCGAACTGCCACTCGAACCTGACCCAGATGTAGACGAGCATCGCCAGCAGCGAGGCGAGCACGCCCATCGTGCCGTTGAAGGCTAGTTCCGAGGACACAGTCGGGCCGACGACCTCGATGCGGCGGAACTCGTAGTCAGATTCGAGCGCGCTTCTCACTTTCTGGACGGCGGACTGTTCGGCAACGTCGCCGCCCCCCTGGGTGCCGATGCGTATCAGCACATCCCGGGTCGACCCGAACTCCTGCACCTGCACCTCGCCCAGTTCGAGACCTGTCAGGCGCTCGCGGATGTTGCCGATGTCGGCCTGCTGACCCTTCGCCTGCACCTCGATGCTCGAACCGCCGCGGAAGTCGATGCCGTAGTTCATGCCGACAGTGAAGAACGCCGCGGCCGAAGCGATCGACAATAGCAGGGACAGCGTGAAGGCGTACTTTCGGAACGCCATGAACGGCACGCGCGTGTCGTCGGGCACCAGTCGCATGACACCGCTGGGCATGGTTTTCGGGCGTTGCCGGCGAAGCCAGAACGCGACCAGCCAGCGCGTCAGCGTGAACGCCGTGAACACGGTGGTGACGATGCCGATGGCGAGGGTGACGGCAAATCCCTTGATCGGCCCTGAGCCGAGAAAGAACAGGATGACGGCGGCAATCAGCGTCGTCACATTGGCGTCGACGACTGTCGCCAGCGCCTGTTTGAACCCGGAATCCATCGACTGCACGATCGAGCGCCCTTGGCGGCTCTCTTCGCGGACGCGCTCGAAGATGATGACGTTGGAATCGACCGCCATCCCCATCGTCAGCACGATGCCGGCGATGCCGGGCAGCGTCAGCGTCGCGCCGAGAACCGACAGGACGGCGATGATCAATGCGACGTTGGCCAGGAGCGCGATATTCGCGATCAGCCCCAGTCGCCCATAGGCGAACAGCATGAAGCCGACGACGAGGAACCCGGCGACGATTGACGCGAACTGGCCGGCGTCGATCGAATCGCTGCCGAGGCTCGGGCCGACGGTGCGTTCCTCGACGATGGTGAGGTCGGCAGGCAGTGCGCCGGCGCGCAGCAGGACCGCAAGGTCGTTCGCGCTCTCCACCGTGAAACTGCCGGATATCTGCCCGGTGCCGCCCAGGATTGGTTCGCGGATCTGCGGCGCGGAGATCACCTCGTTGTCGAGGATGATCGCGAACAGGCGCCCGACATTGGTCTGAGTAGCCTGACCGAAGCGGCCGGCGCCGCGGCTGTCGAAGCGAAACGAGACCACCGGCTCGTTGGTGCGCTGGTCGAAGGTTGCCTGCGCATCGACGAGGTTTTCGCCGGAGACGATGATCCGATTCTCGATCAGATGCGGAACCCGCGGTTCGTCCGTCGAATACAACACCGTCGAGCCCGCCGGCGGGCGGCCGGAGATAGCCTCCTCGACCGGAATCGACTGGTCGACCATCTGAAAGGTCAGCTTCGCGGTCTGTCCGAGAATATCCTTCAGCCGCTGCGGATCCTGCAGGCCCGGCACCTGGACCATGATACGGTCCGAACCCTGGCGCTGGATGATCGGCTCGGTCGTGCCGAGCTCGTTCACGCGCCGGCCCACCACCTCGATCGATTGGGTCAGCGCCGCGGCGATCCGGTAGTCGATCCCGGCTTCGGTCAGCGTAAAACGCAGCAGCCCCGGTTCCGGCTCGGCCATCTCCATCTCGGTCACGGAGCCGCTCATGAAAAGTCCGGTCGAGATCGGCTGCGTCAATCTTTCGAGCGCGCTCTTCGCAGCTTCGACCTGACCTTGGTCGCGAATGCGGACCTGGATCGAATTGGCGGTGCCGGTAAGTCCGGTATAACCGATCTGGGCATCGCGCAGCGATGTGCGAACCTCGTCGCGGGCCGCTTCGAGGCGTTCGTTGGCGAGGTCCTGCCGATCGATCTGGAGCAGGATGTGCGAGCCGCCCTGCAGGTCGAGCCCCAGCGTCAGCTGCTGCTTTGGCAGCCAATTGGGCAGCGATGCCAGAGTGGAGGCGGGAACCAAATTGGGCGCTGCGTACAGGATACCGGCCAGGACCGTCAGCCAGATGAGAATGGTCTTCCAGCGCGAAAAATGCAGCATATTCTTATCCGTTCAGCCCATATCGGGCGGAAACCGCCTCCGACAAGTGCTTTGGCGTTCCGATCGGCGAGCAACTCGACGAGAGCCCAGGAACGCGATGTGAAAGTTTTGGGAGCCGAGGGCCGTCGCGCGGCCAAGATCATGCCGTGAGAAGCGGAGGCGCGCGCGCATCGAAGGCGCGGTTCGGCGACAGTTTCGGCCGGTCCTCAGACCCCATAGCAAACGGTGCGGCTGACGCGGTTTCGAGCGGCAGGCGCAAATCCGGGATAATGCAAAAGGGCTTGCCGTTTGCCGCAGTGACAGGCGTTCCCGTCTTGAAACGGGAAGTCTCAGCAGCAACACGGCGTGCAATGTCGCGGACAAGGAAAGTCGGGTGTGTGACGGGCTCGGTCGCGCCGAGCCTCATTTGCCCCTTGGCAAGATCCTGTGCGACGTGCTCGGCTGTTGCCGCGGGAATGGTCCAGATCAAGAAGAGCAATGAAGCGAGCAGCCGCAGACCAGCACCCATGCTGAGCAGAGTGCCGGGCCTTATGCTAGCCTGTCTTCGACCGTTTCGTCTCATCTCACCGGCACGGCTCGTCATACACTGGGGCAAAATATGCTTTCGCCGTCGTTGTCTCAGCAAGCGGCAAGCCGCCCTCCTGGTCCTTAACTATAGTACTTGGATTGCGAATTGAAGCGCACCTTTCACGCACTCAAGGGTAAGTGTGTTGGCCGATCGGTTGGCGGCCTACCGCTTCTCTATCAACTGGACATAGTTTTTCAGGATACCGCTCCAGCCGCGATCGGAGTCGAAGATCTCACGCACCGCTTCGCCGGCCGCGCCCATGTTCTCAAGCCGACGATGCTCGAGCTCGACGCGAGTCGCGTTCTCGCCGGCCTCGGAGAAGTTGATCTCGACTTCGGTCAGCAGCGACGGATCATATTGCCAGTCGGCGCGAATCCGCCATGCCAGGACGATGCGGTTTGGCGGTTCCCACGCCAGCACTTCGCCCCAGTCGCATTCCGTCCCATCCTCGCCGGTCTCAAACCAGCGGCCTCCTGCCTTTGGCTCGATAGTCGCGCTCCTGAGCGCGGACTTGCCTATCGAGTGGGACGCCGGCCACCAACGTCCGAACCCGCTCGTGAACACTTCAAACGCCGTGGCAACCGGCACGTCCACGGTGACCGACTTGCGCACAGGCGCTGGTTTAATGATCGCCGTCATTATTTCGCTCCTTGGCTTTGTTGATCTCGTTTCGGAAGGCGTCGAGCGCGTTCCCCCACATCTGGTCGAGCCAGGCTCGCATCTCGCCAAGACCATGAGGGTCGACATGGTAGATGTTGCTGGCGCCGCGAGGCTCGGCGCGGACCAGCCGCGCCTCCCTCAGCACCTTCAGATGATGAGAGATCGCGGGCTGAGACACCGGCAGGGTTCGAGCGAGGTTCGCTACCGAACGCGGCTCTTCGGCCACAAGCTCGAATACCTTTCTGCGCGTGGGGTCGGCCAGCGCGACCATACCTGCATAATCATAAATCATGGTTTATGATAAGCACAGGTTTATGATCAAGGCAACCCCAGTTGCTTGCGAAGCAGGGCAGAGGGCAGCGTATTCTCTCCTCATTCAGGTCTCATGCTGCGCTTCCTTCAATGAGAGGAGCACTGGGGAGGAGACCGAACCCAAGCACCTCAGACACGGACTTGAATGGCCACCTCTCGACTCGTGTACGAGTATACGAGTCGATCATCTACATAACTTCATGACCTTCGTCGGGAACCGTTCGGGCTGCGCGCCGAGACCCAATGTGCCTACTGCCGGCATCCCTGCCAGACCATTTGGAGACGCTCATGGCCGACACCTCGAAAAGACTGCGCATTGCCGTGCTCTTTGGCGGACGCTCCGCCGAGCATGACGTTTCGGTGCTGTCGGCAACCAATGTCATGCGTGCGCTGGAACCCGCGAAATACGATGCCGTTCCCGTCTTCGTCACCCGCGAAGGACAATGGCTGCTGAGCAGCTTCGAGGATGGCACGCTGGCGAAACCTTCGACCGGTACAGAAGTCTGTCTGGTGCCGGGCGGACAAGGACGGGTGTTGGCGATCCCGACGAATGGCACGCCTCACGAACTGCCTGCCATCGACATCCTGTTTCCCGCCCTGCACGGCCTCCATGGCGAGGACGGCTCGGTGCAGGGGCTCGCGGAGGTGGCGCGTGTGCCGCTCGCCGGCTGCGGCATACTCGGTTCGGCCGCCGCCCTCGACAAGGACATTGCCAAGCGGCTGCTGAACGAGGCGGGCTTGCCCACCGCGCGTTCCGTCACAATCCACCACGGCGCCGCACCGGCCTTTGCGGAACTGGAGAGCGTGCTTGGTCTTCCGCTTTTCATCAAACCGGCCCGGCAGGGCTCCTCTGTCGGCGTCAGTAAGGTTTCGGCTGAAAAAGACTATGAGGCAGCGCTGACAGAAGGTTTTGGTCACGACCGCAAGCTGCTGGCCGAAGAATTTATTCGAGGCCGCGAGATCGAGTGCAGCGTGCTGGAGGATACGCAAGGCGGCCTCTTCGTTTCCCGTCCTGGCGAAATCATGCCAGCACAGAGCCACGGTTTCTACAGCTACGACGCCAAATATATCGACGAGCACGGCGCCGCGCTGAAAGTCCCGGCTGAACTGCCGCAGGAGATTGAGGGCAAGATCCGCGCGATGGCAGCAAAGGCCTTCCGTGCGGTCGGCTGCGACGGCATGGCCCGCGTTGATTTCTTCGTGACGCCTGACATGCGCGTCCTCATCAACGAGCTCAACACCATTCCCGGTTTCACCGATATCAGCATGTATTCCAAGGCGATGGCGGCAAGCGGCGTCAGCTATTCCGAAATCATCGATCGGCTGGTGGCGCACGGGCTGGCACGCGCTGGTCGATCTGCTTGATGGCGAGAGCTTGTCGGAATATCCCCAACTGAAGCGACGATCTTGCGACCGGATCTGGCTGAATAATTTGGTGCGTGGCCTATGACACTGAAGACCTTATCAACGGCCCGAAAAAGCCGACGATACGCGTTATTCGCTTCTGGCTGGAGTCGAGGAAGGCTATGTCCAAACCCTCGGGGAAGGACGATCCATCAGGCATCACAAACTTCCACGCGAAGCGTGCGATCCCATGATGAACATCCACGTCACTTGTCCGTAAGATGCGGGCACCGGGATGCTTGGCCAGAACTCCTGCGATGTGCGCGAGCAGTTCTTCCGCGCCAGTCGCATGGACTGTAGGGTCGGTGTATGTTGCGCCATCGCTCCAGACCGATGACAGCAACGCCCGCCGCTGCTGGGCGTTCTCATCAGACCAGGCAGCACAATACGAATCGATGAGAAGCGTCAAAGGCATCCTATTCCCCTAATGCAGATCACTGGCCTGACTCGGCCCATGCTTGGACAACAAAGCCCGAACGCAGCTCATCGTTAAACGGCCCGCTGGCTGACGGTAAAGCATGATCCGCCTCAGTAAGGCCGAAAGCTGCATAATGAAAATCCGCTCAGCCAGTCAGAAAGGGCCTTCTCGCAATCCAGGTCGGAGAGGTCTCCTATCTGGACTTTCCCAGAAACTGCGATAACGCGGCAAAATCATCATGTAAGTGGCCAGCTGCAATCGCCCGTTGGAAGATCGCATCGTAAGCGTTGACGACCGAGCGGTCGATCTTGCGCGCCTCCATCAGCTCCAAGAGATGCTGGAATGCGCCGTAGTGCGGGGAGATCGACGAGAGCGTCTCGTTGTCGCTGGCAAAACGGCCAGCATTCGTCCGCTTGATGAGGTCGACGACAAGCCCGTCAACAACAGGCGCTGTTGCGGTCCACTGCCGTGCCAACTCGCCGAGGTCGATCTCTTCGGCCTGAGACACGGCGATCGCATGGAGCGCTCCGAACAGCGCGCCCCACATGAGAGCAAGCAGCGCGCTATCAAGTGCGTTCGCCCGTCCCGGTTCTTCCCCGACATGCTGGACATTGCCGCCCAAGGCACGAAACATCTCCTCGTTCGCGTCGAAAGCCTGCCTTGGCCCCGAGATCAGTATCGTCCCGGCATCTGTGCCGATGAAATCCGGCGTGGCCATGATCGCGCCATCGAGATAGTTGGCTCCGTGCTCGGCAACCCATTCAGCGGCTTCGCGTGCGCCATGCGGCGTTCCCGAAGTGAGCTCCACGATCAGCTTGCCGCGAATAGCTGAAGCAACGGCATCGTCGCGCAGAACCGCGCTTGCCTGGTAGTCGCTTACGTTCACGATGATAATCTCAGCCGCATTGACAGCTTCGAGGACGGACCCCGCGACAGTGGCGCCGAGCGCGGCCAGCGGTTCGGCCTTTTGTTTTGTCCTGTTCCAGACCGTCGTCCGATATCCCGACTGAAGCAGGGCGCGGGCGAGCGCCGATCCCATACGACCCGTCCCCACGACGCTGATTGAAAGCTTCATTGCAACACTCCATACCAATAGATGCCAATAGGCGCCCGGCGCCATGGTTTTGCCGTCACGGGCAGAGGTATGCTGGAGTGAATGGCGCGCACAATACGCACCTGGAGGTAAGTGGTTACCCAACGGTAAGGAGAACATCATGAATAAGCCGACGGCCAATTGCGGCTTCGCAACCGCGATCAAGGCGATCGAAGGGAAGTGGAAAGTGGATATTCTTTGTGAGCTTGGAACGGCGTCTCGCAGGTTCGGCCGGTTGAGGCAGTCGATTCCGGCGATCAGTGAAAAGATGCTGACGCAGCAATTGCGTGAACTGGAGGCCGACGGGCTTGTGAACCGAGAAGTCTATCCGGGATCGCCGACTAAGGTCGTCTATTCGTTGACGGAAAGCGGAGCGGCGCTCAATGCTGGAGCAGAGGCGTTATGCCGTTGGGGTGAGCAATTCCCTTCCGGTATCGATGCTTAACGGAACTCCACAATTTTCAGAAGTGGTTTGGTCCATGCTCAGCTGGTTGTCGGACCGTTTGAGCGCGCGGGCGCCACAGCACTGACCGATTCCCGCTCGACCAGCGGGCATTCAAGCTTGGTGATGGGGTAGCGGCCGCGGCCGGGCGGTGCGGGAACTTCCAATTGCTCGATCGCCCATTGCCCCATCGCCATATGCGGCAGGATCGACGTCGTCAAAGGCGGGAACAGATGGCGGGCGATTTCCTCGTCGTCATAGCCGACGACCGAAATATCCCTGGGAATGTGCAAGCCGGCTTCCTTGAGCGCCTCGTAGCAGCCGATCGCGGTGCGGTCGTTCTGGCAGAAGATGGCGGTTGGGCGGTCCTTGAGTGCCAGAAGCTTAACAGTCGCCGCGTAGCCGGCGCTCGCCGACCAGTCGCCCTCGACCACCAGATCCGCATCGAACGGGATGTCGGCCGTCGCCAGCGCCCGGCGGTAGCCCTTCAGCCGGTCCTGTGCCGCCTGCATCCAGGGCTCGCCGGTGATGGTGGCGATGCGGCGGTGGCCATGGCTGATCAGGTGGCGGGTGGAGCTCTGGCCGCCGGCGATCTCGCTCGGCACCACGGCGGGAAAGGCGTAGTCGGCAGTGTAGCAATTGAGCAGGATGACCGGGATGTCGAGGCCATAGAGATAGTCGGGCGCGACGATCTCGCGCGTGAAGATGGTCATATAGATCAGCGCCGAAATGCCTCGCTTGGTCAGTGCCGCAATGGCGCACGGCTCCATGACGGAATCACCCAAAGTCTGCGCGACCAGCACGACATTGCCGGCATTCCACGAGGCTTGGCGCGCACCTTCGATGGCGACGACCGCTTCGGGGCTGGTCGCCAGTTGATCGACCGCGAAGCCGATCACCCCGTCCAGCCCCTCGAACGAGGCAACAGGGCCGCGAAGAGCAGAGAAGGCTGGCGGCGCATAGCCGAGACCCCGCGCGGCCTCGATCACCCGTTCGCGGGTCTGCTGCGACAGCCTTATGCCCGGCGTGTTGTTGAGCACGAACGAAACCGTCGCCTGCGAGCAGCCGGCGGCCCTGGCGATGTCCGTCATGGTGACGCGACCCTTGGGGTTTTTCGCAGGAGCCTTTCGGGGCTTGGAGACCTCAGGCGCAGGATCACGCAGATCCGTCGGTTCGTTCATGGCATTGTGTTCCAAATTCCCGGCCTGGCTGATCAGAGGTCGCCTTGGACGTCGTTAAATACGGCAGCACGGCCCGGTGCTTCGCGTTTATAAAACAAGCACTCGATTAATCATTATTACCATTCCTGGCAACCGAATGGCTATCAGCGCGAAGAGAGCAATGTGAGATACACGCGGTCTTGAAGGGCGGATTCCTCACTTCTCGCGCCATGCGGCAGGCAGCCATTTCGTCAGCGACACCAGGTTCCAAGCAGAAGACTAATACTATTTACTAATAGTCGTAAGCGTTTTAAAGTCAATTTGTCATGCCGGCCCGGGGTCGAACGGGCATGACGGGAAGCAGGCGTGTGGCGCGGCATCCGCGGCTCTTGGACCGGCAAAGCAACGCCACGCAATTACAGAAATGTCAGACAAATCCGACTATACGAGCAGCCAATGAGTCTCTAAAGTCCAAAATCGCGGCTGGAATGGCGCCGTTCTTTCGCTGCCAGCACCCCTTGAGGAGGAGGGCGTCCAAGCCGCATTCGACAAAGTTCAGATCAGCGAAAATGACTGAATCAAACGGGAGGTTGAACATGAAATCTGTAATACGAAATGCGTCCGTCGCCGCCGCGGCTTTGGCTCTCGGCCTGTCCATCACGGCAAATGCACGCGCCCAGGACAAACCGACGCTGGCCTTCGTCGTCAACGGCGCTTCCGATTTCTGGAAGGCAGCCGAAGCCGGCGTCAAGAAGGCGCAGGGCGAATTGCCTGACTACGATCTGCAGCTCAAATATCCGGAGCAGTCGTCGGTCGCCATCCAGCAACGGCTGATGGACGATCTGGTGACGGCCGGCGTCAAGGCCATCATGGTTTCGGCAGTCGACCCCAAGACCTCGACCGACGGGCTGAACAAGATCGCCTCGGAGACGGCGCTGTTCACCACCGACAGCGATGCGCCGCAGACCAAGCGGGTCGCCTATATCGGCTCGTCCAATATCGACGCCGGCAAGCAGGCGGCAGAGATCGCCAAGAAGGCGATGCCTGACGGCGGCAAATGCCTCGGTTTCGTCGGCCTGCTCGGTGCCGACAATGCCAAGGAGCGCATCGAAGGCATGAAGGAAGGGCTCGCCGGCAGCAAGATCGAGCTGATCGACGTTCGTGGCGACGACATCGACCAGGCCCGCGCCAAGAAGAACGTCGAGGACGCGCTGGTCGCCAGCCCCGACGTCACCTGCATGGTCGGCTTCTACTCCTACAACACGCCGCGCATCTATGAAGCGCTGCGCGACGCCGGCAAGCTCGGCCAGATCACGGTCGTCGGCTTCGACGACGATCCGATCACGCTGGGCGGCGTCAAGGAAGGCACCGTTGCCGCCACCGTTGTGCAGCAGCCCTTCGAATGGGCCTACCAGGGCATGAAGCTGATGGCCGCCTATCTCAAGGGCGACAAATCGGGCGTTCCCGCCGACGGGCTGATCATCGTGCCGACCAAGATCATCGGCAAGGACGACGTCGACGCCTATGCCGCCAATCTGAAGACAATGGCGGGTAAATAATCGGCGTTGGCGCTGCCCCTCATCCGCCTGCCGGCGCCTTCTCCGGTGAACAACGGGGAGAAGCGACAAGCTCCAGCGCTGGCGATCCCCCTCTCCCCGTTCTTCACGGGGAGAGGGTAAGGGTGAGGGGCAGCGCCACGCTGTTGTTGACGGGCCTCGCCAGGCCCGCCAGTCTGTGGCCCACCGGCTGCTGTCAGGCATGATGAATTATTCCGACGCATCCATCAGCGCATCCACGATTGCCCCGTTCCTCAGTCTCGAGGACGTGCGCAAGACCTACCCCGGCGTGGTTGCGCTGGACGGGTTTTCGATGGACGTCAGGCCCGGCGAGGTCATCGGCCTCGTCGGCGAAAACGGCGCCGGCAAGTCGACGCTGATGAAGATACTCGGCGGCGTGACCACCCCCGACACCGGCACGATTATCGTCGACGGCGTCGCCCATGACGGGCTGACGGTCGAAGCCAGCATCGGTTCCGGCATCGCCTTCGTCCACCAGGAACTCAACCTGTTCGAAAACCTCGACGTTGCCGCCAACATTTTTTTCGGCCGTGAGCCGTTGCGCGCCGGCCCGCTCAAGCTGGTCGACCGCGCCAGGCTGCGCGCGTTGTCGGCGCCGCTGCTCAAACGCGTGGGCGCCAATTTCTCGGCCGACACGCCGGTATCGGCCCTGTCGCTTGCCCAGCAGCAGATGGTCGAAATCGCCAAGGCGCTGTCGATCGACGCGCGGCTGGTCATCCTCGACGAGCCGACATCGAGCCTGCCCCTTGCCGAAACCGACAAGCTGCTCGATGTCATCAGGGCGCTGAAGGCGGAGGGCATCAGCGTCATCTTTATCTCGCACCGCCTTCACGAGGTCGAGCGGGTCGCCGATCGCGTCGTCGTGCTGAGGGACGGCATGCTTGCCGGCACGCTGCCGAAGAACGCCATCAATCACGACCAGATGGTCAAGCTGATGATCGGACGCTTGCTGAAGGAGAGGGAGAAGGCCGCAGAATCGGCGCGACCGCCCGGCACGGTCGCCTTGTCGGCCAAGGCTATTCGCACAAGCGCCTATCCCGACCGGCCGGTCGATCTCGGCGTCAGGCATGGCGAAATCCTCGGCCTGGCTGGTCTTGTCGGCTCCGGCCGCACCGAGCTGGCGCGCGTGCTTTTCGGTATTGAGAAGGCACTTGGCGGTGCGCTTCAGCTTGATGGAACAGATCTGGTTCTTGGTTCGGCTGCGGACGCGGTGGCCAGCGGTATCTTCCTCGTCCCGGAAGACCGCAAGCTGACCGGCATCCTGCTCGACCTGTCGATTGCCCAGAATATTTCGCTCCCCAATCTGCCGGCGCATGCCCGGCGGTTCCTGGTCTCGGCCGGCGCCGAAGCCGTCACCGCCGAGAAGCAGAAACGCAATCTCGGCATCAAGGCGCCCTCGGTGGCGACGCGCACCGGCACGCTGTCCGGCGGCAACCAGCAAAAGGTGGTGCTGGCCAAATGGCTGGCCATGAACCCCAAGGTGATGATCCTCGATGAGCCGACACGCGGCATCGATATCGGCGCCAAGGCCGAAATCTATGGTCTGATGCGGGCGCTGGCCGATGCCGGCGTCGCCGTGCTGATGATATCGAGCGACATGGAGGAGGTTATCGGTGTCTCCGACCGCATCGCCGTCATGCATGAGGGCCAGATCTCAGGCATTCTCGACAAGGAACAGTTCAGCCAGGAAAACGTGCTGCTGTTGGCGGTTGGCAAACAGCCGAAATAGCTTTTTGTTTTGGCGCGGGTTCTAGGCAGGCATTGGGAGAAGACGATGAGCAAGAAAGATCTCGGCCTGCTGATCCTGATCCTTGTGGTGGGAGCGGTGGTGGCGATCATCAATCCGCGCTTCCTGCTGCCGATCAACCTCGCCAACACCTCGAACCTGATCGGGCTGTTCGGCATCCTGGCGATCGGCCAGGCCTTCGTCATCATCACCGGCGGCATCGAACTGTCGGTCGGCTCGGTGGTCGCGCTGCTCGGCGTCCTGTTCGTCGATTTCATCGCGACGCGCGGCATGGCATGGCCGGTGGCGCTGCCGCTGATCCTCGTGCTCGGCGGCCTCATCGGGCTGGCACATGGCTGGCTGATCACGCGGCTCAAATTGCAGCCTTTCGTGGTGACGCTCTGCGGCCTGCTGATCTACCGCGGCGTGGCGCGATTCTACACAGCCGACGGCACCGCCGGCTTCGCCTTCGGACAGAACTTTCCGGAGCTCGAGTTCCTGACAGCGGGGCGATCCTACGGCGTGCCAAACAGCTTCATCGCGCTGATCGTCATCGCAATCGTGACGTGGGTGGTGCTGCACCGCTCGGTGTTCGGGCGCTACCTCTATGCCATCGGCAAAAACGAGGAGGCGGCGAAATATTCGGGCATCCGCACCGGTCGCGTCGTCATCGCCGCCTATGTCATCTGCGGTGTGCTGACGGCGCTGTCGGCGATCTACTTCGCCATGTACACGCGCTCGATCTCGCCGGCGAGCCACGGTCAGTTCTACGAACTCTACGCCATTGCCGCAGCCGTGCTCGGCGGCTTCTCGCTGCGCGGCGGCGAGGGCTCGCTGATCGGCGTCATCCTCGGCACGGTCTTGCTGCAGGAGCTGCAAAACCTCGTCAACCTGCTCGGCATCCCCTCCTCGCTCAACTTCGCGGTGATGGGCGGGGTGATCCTCATCGGCGTGCTGGTCGACCAGCAATGGGGTGTGTTCCGGGAGCGGCGACTGATGCTGGGGGCAGCCCGCAAGGGCGCGGCAGGTGCCGCCGCGGAATAGTTGCACCGCCTCGTCCTTCTCCCCTTGTGGGAGAAGGTGGATCGGCGCGTAGCGCCGAGACGGAAGAGGGGTGTTGGACGGATCGCTGGCGATGCCAAGCTGGAGCACCCCTCATCCGACCGCTTCGCGGCCACCTTCTCCCACAACAAGGGGAGAAGGTAAGGGGCAGCCTAGATCAGGCCCGACATGTCGGAGAAGGCCATCGCCTTGCGAAGCACATCGGCGAAGCGCTCGCCGGCTGCCTCGCGTGGGCCGCTGTTGTCGATCGAGGTGACGCCTGGCCCGGACAGCGCCACATTGGCGCTGCGCGCCAGGCGCGCCAGCACCTCGCCGCGCGACTCGCGGCCGCGCATGGCCAATCGCTCGGCCAGGATTTCCGGTGAAGCGGTGATCTCGACGATGGCGAGATTTGCGTAACGCTCGCGTAGAACCGGGATAATGGCGCGGGAGACATTGGCAATGGCGACGCGTCCATTGGCGACCGACCAGTCGACTTCAGCCGGGAGGCCGTAGCGCAAGCCATGCGCCTCCCAGGAGATGGCGAAGGCGCCATCCGCCTCGGCCTCGACAAAGGCCGCATCGGCCAGCGTGTCGTGATCCTCGCTTGTCGTGTCGCTCGGCCGGGTGATGACCCGGCGCACGAACTCCAGCCTTGTCTCGTCAGCGAAGCGGGTGCGGGCATAGCCGATCACCGTGTCCTTGCCAGCGCCGCTCGGCCCGACAACGGCGACAAAGACACCGTCGCGGATCGGAAACGCGGCGGCCGACAACTCACGCTCGATCAACGCCGACGCCATCATGCGACCCGGCGTCCCTGCCGCCAGACCGTGCGGACGACCGGGACATGGTCGTCGAGACGTACACGCACCAGATCGGCGCGCCGGCCCTGCTCAATGACGCCACGGTCGGTGAGGCCGACTGCCTCGGCCGGGTTCTTCGAGACCATCGCCACCGCCTGAGGCAGGGAAATGCCGTCGACCACGTCGCCGAGAAAAAAGGCCGACTGGATCAGGCTGAAGGGAATGTAGTCGGACGACAGTATGTCGAGCAGCCCGTCGCCGGCGAGTGTGCGGGCTGAAACGTTTCCAGAATGCGAGGCGCCGCGCATGACGTTGGGCGCGCCCATCAGCACGCCAAGCCCTGCCTCTTTGGAAGCCCGTGCCGCCTCCTCGGTGGTCGGGAACTCGGCGACGCGGACACCCTGCTCGATCGCTTGGTCGACATGACCTGTCGTGGCGTCGTCATGGCTGGCGAGCACGATGCCGCGCTGATGGCAGGCGGCGGCGATAAAGGCGCGGTTCGGCCCGGAATTCGTCGCCGATTCCGCCATCCGCTTCTCGCAAAATTGCTGGAATTCGCGATCCGTCAGCTTCAGCTTGCGCTGGTAGTAATAGGCATAGGTTTCCAAGTCGACGAACTGGCGCTGTCCCGGCGCATGGTCCATCAGCGACGCCAGCTTGATCCTGTCATCGCCGTCGAAATGGGCGAAGGCTGCGAGGCAATCCGGCGCCGAAACCTCGCAGCGCAGATGGATGAAATGATCGGCCCGCAGCCGGTCCTGCTGGACGCTGTCCTCGATCGCATCGGCCAGCTTGCGCATGTCGGCCGAATTCATGTCGGCATCGTCGTCCATGCCGACGCGCAAGGCATCGAGCACGGTGGTGATGCCGGCGGTCGCGACCTGCGCGTCGTGAGCGAGCACCGCGGCGATCGGGTTCCAGCGCACCTTCGGCCGCGGCGCGTAATGGCCTTCGAGGTGGTCGGTGTGAAGCTCGACCAGTCCGGGGATGATGAAATCGCCGCCCATGTCCTCGCCGGTCCGGCCGGCACCGGCATCGATCCCGGTGATCAAGCCGTCGCGCAGCACGATCGATCCTTCGACGATCTCGTCGGCAAGCACGATGCGGGCGTTGTTGAGAACGGTCTCGGCGGTCATTTCAGGCAGTCCTTGGAGCATTTTGCAGCCAATTGGAATCGATTGGCGTCGCACAAACGCGGTTAAAACAAATAGTCATTTCAGGCAGTTTTTCTAGCCGGGCGGCGCCCGAGCGCGTGATGGGAAAGCACCATGAACGGGGCGCCAGGTTCGGTTTCGACAAATAGGGTCAGCGCGTCCACCGGCACCGGCTTTTGCAGGACCTGCGCAAACAGGCTGTCGATTGCTAAGCGAAGACGAGGGCTTTCCTGTGGCGAGGCTCGGCCGGACAGCGTCATATGGAAACGAAAGGTCTCGAAGACATAGGGGTAGCCCCACTGGCAGAGATTGCGGAATTCAGCCGGCTTCAGCGAATCGGGGCTGCGCCGCTCGATTTCCGCCTCGCTCAGCGGCGCGCGAAAACGGTCGAAGTCGCGCACCACGTCATCGGCGAAGCGATTGAGCGCCGGCAGTGGTCCTTCCGGCACCAGTGCGAAGAAGCCGTCGATCTGGATGACGACCAGCCGTGGGATGGTCACCACCGGCGTCGCCTCGGCAAAATCGTCGAGCGCCGCGCGAAGCGAGGCTTCCGTCTCGTTCGGGGCTAGCCGGAAGGGCGCCTTCAGCGTCGCATGGAAGCCGTAGCGGCGCGCCGAAGCGGTATGGAAGGCGACTTCCGCCGCCGACAGCTCGCCCACGGCCTCGACAGGCCTTGTGGCGGCGCCGAATGGGTCGCGGCCGAGCCAATTGGCGGCGATCCGCGCCAGCGGTTCGTCCTGGCGGGGGGTGAAATAGATCGCGTAGCGCATCGAAGTTCCTCGTCAACACCCGCTGCCATAGGCGATTTGCATGACGAAATGACGAAGCTGATGATCGCTCCTGATAACAAAGTTGCTCAGGCGGGTCATTAGCCGACGATTTTTTCGCTTTGGGCCAGTTTGCCAACCCGGAAGAGCCGCGCGATCAGCTCTTCATCAGCCATTCGTGCTCAGGCGCGTTGTGGAACTTCCACGTCCGCTTCGGCCCGGCCATGACGTTGAGGTAATAGAGGTCGTAGCCATGGCAGGCGGCACAAGGATGATAGCCCTTTGGCACCAGCACGACGTCGCCGTCCTCGATCGCCATCGCCTCATCGAGCGAACGAGCGCCATTCCTGTCGGCATCCGTGTAGACGCGCTGGAAGGCGAAGCCCTGTGGCGGGTTGAGCCGGTGATAGTAGGTCTCCTCGAGATAGGATTCGGCCGGCAGATTGTCCTGGTCATGCTTGTGCGGCGGGTAGCTCGAGGTGTGGCCGCCGGGCGTGATGACCTCGACCACCAGCAAGGAATCGGCCGGCTTGCCTTCCGGCAGGATGTTGGTGACATAGCGCGTGTTGGTGCCCTTGCCGCGAACCTCCTGGCCGAGTTCCTTCGGCGCAATGACGCGGACCGGCAGGCCGCCGCCAAGCCCAGGCGCCGAGCAGACCGCGAGTTCGACATCGGTGTCGGCGGTCACCGACCAGTCAGAGCCCTGCGGCACATAGACTGACCACGGCTTGCCCTCGAAGGGCGACATGCGTTCGCCGAGCAGGCCGAGATCCTTGCCGCCGGCCTTGGCCTGGCCCTTGCCGGTGACGAATACCAGGCAGACTTCGCGATCCGCGGTTTGCTCAGAGGCCGTTTCGCCTGGCCGCAATCGATGCAGATCGAAACCGACATAGGTCCAGCCGGCGCTTTGCGGCGTCACATGGGCGACGCGGCCATGGCCCTTCTCGGCTTTGATGAGCAGTTTCGACATTGTGTCTCTCCTATCGCAAATCTTCGAGATTGGCCGAAGCCCCAACTTCGTCATCCTAGGGCGTAGCAGGAGCGAAGCTCCGTCGCGAAGACCCTAGGATCCATGCCGTAACCTCAGTCCAAGAGCGCAGCGGAACGGAATTCTGCACCGTAGCGGCCGTTTTGATGTCACGGCATGGATCCTGGGGTCTGCGCCGCGTCGCTTCGCTCCTTGCTCCGCCCCAGGATGACGAAGCGAGAGGCGTTTCAGCTAAATCTTCAACGCAGGCGATCCGTCATGGGCGCAGTGCCCGACCCGTAAGCCTTGAGCGCCATGGACTGCTTTATTCCTTCGGCTCGACCGGAGGCTTCGCCTCGTCGGCCGGCTTGTAGAGATAGAAGAACTGCCACACGGCATAGCCGGTGAAGCCGAGCGCGATCGTGCCCCAGAATGGTGCGCCGGTGGCAAACTCGACCACGGCCCACACCAGGCAGACCGCGACGATGGCAACGCGCCGCCACAGGGGCCGGAAGAACGGATGCTCAGAGTCCTTCATCGGATCAACCCCCGCATCGGATCAGCCATTTGCCGGGAATAGTGCATTCAAGCATTGGGGAAGCCCTGTGTTTCAACCGTGTAGCCTGCGGCCGTCATCACCCGCATCAATTCCTTGTAGCCGACTTGCGCCATCTTGAGCGGCGGATTTTTTCTGGGGTCCTGCTCGGCCTCGACCACGAACCAGCCTTCATAGCCGTAGTTCGCCAGCCTTTCCACAATGGCGCCAAAATCCAGCGAGCCATCTCCCGGGACCGTGAAGGCGCCGAGCGCCACGGCATCGAGGAAGGATTGCTTCTGGCGGTCGAGTTTCTCGATCACCCCCATGCGCACGTCCTTCACATGCACGTGGTTGATGCGCCGGTGATGATTGTCGATGGCGCGCAGCACGTCACCGCCGGCAAAAGCCAGGTGGCCCGCATCGAGCAGCAAGGGAATGCCTTCGCCCGAGTACCGCATGAAGGCATCGAGTTCGGGCTCGGTCTCGACGACCGCCGCCATATGATGGTGGTAGGAGAGTGGCATGCCTTGCTCGGCGCACCATTCGCCGAACTCGGTGAGGCGCCTCGCATAGGCTTTCATCTCGTCGTCCGAAAGCTTGGGCTTGGTGGCGAGCGGCTTCGAGCGATCACCCTGGATGGAGCGGCCGACCTCGCCATAGACGATGCAGGGCGCGTTCACTGCCTTGAACAGATCGATCATCGGCTGGATGCGATCCTTATTCCTGGCCATGTCTTCGTCGACCAGCGTGCCGGAGAACCAGCCGCCGCAAAGCGTGACGTCGGCCTCTTTCAGGATCGGCAGCATGATCTCCGGATCGCTGGGAAAACGGCGGCCCATTTCCATGCCGGTGAAGCCTGCCGAGCGCGACTGCGCCAGGCATTCCTCCAGCGACACATCATCGCTGAGTTCCGCAAGATCGTCGTTCCACCATGCAATGGGGGACATGCCCAGTTTGGCTCTCAAGTCGTTACTCCAGTTCAGGCCTTAGGATCAGCTTCACGGACGGCTTAAGGCCGCCCGCTCAGCGCTTCCTCGTATTTCTTGCGCGCCGCGTTCACTTGCGGGCGCACCGAGACTTCCGGCACGGCGACATCCCACCAGCTTCCACCGGCTTCGGTCGAGACCAGCGGGTCGGTGTCGATGACAACCACAGTGGTCCTGGTATTCTTCTTCGCTTGCGCCAGCGCCGTTTCCAGCCCGGCGATCGACGAGACTTTCTCGGCGATCGCACCAAGGCTCGCGGCATGCGCGGCGAAGTCGATATCAGGCAGAACCTCGTGGCGTGCGTCCTTCAAGAGATTGTTGAAGTTGGCGCCGCCGGTCGCCATCTGCAGCCGGTTGATGCAGCCATAGCCTCGGTTGTCGAGCAGCACGATGGTCAGCTTGAGGCCGAGCATGACAGACGTTGCGATCTCGGAATTGAGCATCAGATAGGAGCCATCGCCAATCATCACGACGACCTCCTCGTCGGGCTTGGCCATTTTGACGCCAAGCCCGCCTGCGATCTCGTAACCCATGGTCGAGAAGCCGTATTCGGCATGGTAGGAGCCGGGCGCCCCCGCCTGCCAGAGCTTGTGCAATTCGCCGGGCAGGCCGCCGGCGGCATGAAGCAGCGTCACACCGGCGCCCATGGCGCGCTGCACGGCACCGATCACCTGCGCGTCGGAGGGATAGGCGGCATTGGTCGACGCCGTCACCTTGTCGGCATCGGCCTGCCAATCCTTCTTGCCCCTGGCCGCATTGTCGGTCCAGGCAGGAGGCGCCTTCCAGCCCTTCAGCGCCGCACCGAGCTCGGCGAGCCCTTCCGCGGCATCGGTGACGAGCGGCAGCGCCTGGTGCTTTCCCGCATCGAAAGGCTGGACGTTGAGGCCGATGATGGTTTTGCCGGAATTCTTGAACAGCGCCCACGAACCGGTGGTGAAATCCTGCAGCCTGGTGCCGACGGCAAGCACGACGTCGGCTTCTTCCGCCAGCCGGTTGGCAGCCGAAGTGCCGGTGACGCCGACCGCCGCCATGTTGAGCGGATGATCGTCCGGCAGCGAGGATTTGCCGCCCTGCGTCTCACAGACAGGGATACCGGCGCCTTGCACCAGCTTCGCCAATTTACCCGACGCCTGCGAATAGAGCACGCCACCGCCGGCAATCACCAATGGCTTAGTCGCCCCCTTCAGCGCTGCCACCGCGGCCGCCAGCTCCTGGCGGTCCGGACGCGGCCGTCGCTGATGCCAGACCCGTTCGGCAAAGAAGCTCTCGGGGTAATCATAAGCCTCGGCCTGCACGTCCTGGCAGAGCGCCAGCGTCACCGGTCCGCATTCAGCCGGATCGGTGAGCACCTGCATGGCACGGTTCAGCGCCGGGATGATCTGCTCGGGCCGGGTGATGCGGTCGAAATAGCGTGACACCGGCCGAAAGCAGTCATTGACCGTCGCGGTGCCGTCGGAGAAATCCTCTGCCTGCTGCAGGACGGGGTCGGGGATGCGATTGGCGAAGACGTCGCCGGGGAGAAACAGGACGGGCAACCTGTTTACATGCGCGAGTGCCGCCGCCGTCACCATGTTGAGCGCGCCGGGGCCGATCGAGCTGGTCGCCGCCATGAAGCGGCGGCGAAAATTGGCCTTGGCATAGGCGATCGCCGCATGCGCCATCGCCTGCTCGTTATGGGCGCGGAAGGTCGGCAATTCGTCGCGCATCTGATAGAGCGCCTCGCCGACGCCGGCGACATTGCCATGGCCGAAGATCGCCCAGACACCGCCGAAGATCGGCATTTTCTTGCCGTCGATCTCGGTCATCTGGCGAGCAAGAAAGCGGGTCAGCGCCTGCGCCATCGTCAGGCGGATTGTCTTGGTCATCTTGTTTTCCTCCGCAGTCCTTATGCCGCGCCTTCTTATGCTGCTTTGCGGCCGCGCGCGGCAAGCCATGCCTCGGTCAGTCTCTCGAAGCGCGACGCCATGTCGGCCACCGCCTCCTCATCCGACATCTTGCCGGCAAGCCATTGTTCGGCAGCGTTGATGAAGATGGTGCGACCGACGGCGAAGCCCTTGACGATGGGCGCCTTGGCGGTGGCAGCGAAGGCCGCTTCCAATTCGTCCTGTGGCGCTTCCAGGCCGAGCAGCACAATCCCGCGGCACCATGGGTCGTTCTTCAGGATCACCGCCTCGATCTTTGCCCAAGCCCCGGCTGAAGCCTGCGGTTCGAGCTTCCACCAGTCAGGCTTGATGCCAAGCGCGTAGAGTTCCTCGAGCGCGCGCGGGATCGTCGTGTCGTCGAGCTTGCCGTGCTTGCCGGCAATGATCTCGATGAGAAGTTCCCTGCCCACTTTCCGCGCGGCCTCGAACAGGCTTTTGAGCTTCTGCTGCTGCTCGGTTTTCAGCGTCTCCGGGTCGTCGGGGTGATAGAAGCATAGGCACTTGATGCAATGGTCGACCGGCCACTCGATCAATTGCGAGCCGATGTCCTGCGAGAATTCGAAACGAAGCGGCCGCGATCCCGGCAGCTCGACCGGCCGGCCGAGCCAGGCGAAGGAATGGCGGGCGAATTCGAACATCGCCTCGCGGCCGTATTTCTCGTCGAGCAGCATGCCGTAGCCGGCACGGCCGGCGGCAACCCTTGCCGCCGCCTTGACCGTCAGCACCTTGAAATCATGGATGCGCGATGGGTCGGCACCGGCTTTCGCGGCGACATCGTCAAGCTGGATACGGTGGTCGCAGGCCAGCGCCATCAGCGAGGGAATGTCGCGCCTGCGCGTCGTCGCCCAATGGACATGGTTGATCGCCTCGTCCTTGCGCAGCGCCAAGTGCCTGCTGCCGTTCTTCAGGAAGAACTGCAATTCCTCGAAGGTCGGGTATTCCGGAGCGCAGAGCAGCCGCGACACCGCGAAGGCGCCGCAGGCATTGGCCCAGGTGGCCGCCGTCTCAAGGCTTTCCTCGCCGAGCCAGCCGCGCAGGAAGCCCGACATGAAGGCATCGCCGGCACCGAGCACATTGTAGACCTCGATCGGAAAGCCCTTGCCGACAATGCCGTCTTCGAGATCGTCGCTGATCGGCCCGTCATAGACGATGCAGCCCATGGCGCCGCGCTTCAAGACGATGGTCGCCTTGGACAGCGAGCGGATCGTCTTCAACGCGCTCAGGCAATCGTCGGCGCCGGAGGCGATCATGATCTCTTCTTCGGTGCCGACGATCAGGTCGCAATCGGGCAGCACCGTCTTCAGCTGGGCGGAGACCCGGTCGGATTTCACGTAGCGTTCGAACCCTTCGGCATGGCCGGCAAGGCCCCAGAGATTGGGCCGATAGTCGATGTCGAACACCACCTTGCCGCCCTTGGCCTTGATAGTGCGGATCGCCTTGCGCTGCGCGGCATCGCTGTTGGGCCGCGAAAAATGCGTGCCGGTGACGACGATGGCACGCGCCGAAGCGATGAACGCTTCGTCGATATCGTCTTCCGAAAGTGCCATGTCGGCGCAGTCGCTGCGATAGAAAATCATCGGCGAGACGCCTTCCTCCTCGACCGACAACAGCACCAGCGCGGTCAGCCGGTCGGGGTCGGTCTTGAGGCCGTCGACGGAGACGCCCTCGCGTGTCAGCTGCTCGCGGATGAAGCGGCCCATCTGCTCGTTGCCGACGCGGGTGAGCAGCGCCGAGCGCAAGCCGAGCCTCGCCGTGCCGACCGAAATGTTGGCCGGACAGCCGCCGACCGACTTGGCAAAGGAGGTGATGTCCTCCAGGCGGGAGCCGATCTGCTGGCCGTAGAGGTCGACGGAGGCGCGACCGATGGTGATAACATCGAGCGGCGCATGTTTCGCGTCCACGGCTTCGCCCATTCGAACCTCCCATCGGCCTTGTTGTCTTGGGGTACACGCGCGAGCGGCAGCGTGGCGCCGGCAATATGAAATAATAATTCCAATCCATAGTCAATATGGAACGCGCGTTCCTTTGCTGAAAAGTGCTGACGCGATGGCCGCCTAGGCCTTGCGCTTGCGGCCGGTATCGCGCCGCTTCTCGCCAACCGCGACGGTCAGCGCCATGGCCAGCGCCATGGTCGCCGACAGCGAGCGGAAGCCGGCGAAATCGGCTTCGGCGACCTCGAACCAGACCTTGGCGAACTGGGCGAGCGGCGAGAACGAGCTGTCGGTGATCGCCACGATCGGCACGCCTTGCTCGGAGATGACGCGCGCCTCCTCGATGGCCGCCGGGGCATAGGGTGAGAAACTGATGGCGATGACGGCATCCCTGGGCGAGGCAAAGCCGATCATCTCGGCGTTGAGTCCGGCGGCCGATTCGATCAGCTGGTTGCGGATCTTGAGCTTGCCCAGCGCATAGGCGATGTAGGAGGCGACCGGATAGGAGCGGCGCTTGGCCAGCACATAGATGGTCTCCGCCTTCGCCAGCAAGGCGATAGCATCTTCGAAATGCTCTTCGTTCAACCTGCCTGAAATATCGTTGAGCGAGGTGCTGGCCGCGGCGACGAAGCCGTCGAAGATCGCCCGGTGACCGGCGCCTTCCTCGGCCTTGGCGCGCAATGCCGCCAGCCTTTCATCATAGGACGAATTGCGCTCACGCAGGCGCTCGCGAAACACCAGCTGCAGGCTGGTGAAGCCGTCGAAGCCGAGCTGCTGGGCAAAGCGGATCAGGGTCGAAGGCTGAACGCCGGCGGAGGCGGCGATGCTGGCGGCGGTGCCGAAGGCAATATCGTCGGGATTGTCGAGCGCATAGGCGGCGATCTGCGCGATACGCTTGGGCAGGCTATGGCGCCGTTCCAGGATCGTCGTACGCAGCGTCTCGAAATCGCGGGGCACCCGTTCGTCCATCGTCGCTCCGCCTAGGCCCATCAGTCGATGCTGTGTGCCCCATCATAGCGAGCCTGTGCAAGAAGGCCATAAAAAATGAGGCATGCGTTCCATTTCTGGATAAAATGGACTAATTCATCCACGCAAATCTTCCTGACAGCGGAGACAAGGGAATGGTCGGAGTCGGTCTTATCGGCACAGGCTTCATGGGCAAGTGCCACGCCATCGCCTGGAACGCGGTCGGCACTGTCTTTTCCGACGTGGCCAAACCAAGGCTGGTCCATCTCGGCGAGGTCGACGAGGAGCTTGCCAAGCGCCGTGCCACCGAATTCGGCTTCGCCAAGGGTTCCGGTGACTGGCGCGCCGTCGTTAACGACCCCGAGGTCGATATCGTCTCGTTGACGACGCCAAACCAGTTCCATCCGGAAATGGCCATCGCCATCCTCGAAGCCGGCAAGCATCTATGGTGCGAAAAACCGATGGCGCCGGGCTTCGCAGAAGCCGAAGCCATGGCGGCAGCAGCGAAAAAATCCGGCAAGGTGGCAGCCCTCGGCTACAACTACATCCAGAACCCCGCGATCCGCCATATCGGTGCGCTGCTCGACGAGAAGATCATCGGCGAGGTCAATCATCTGCGCATCGAGATGGACGAGGACTTCATGGCCGACCCGGAGGCGCTGTTCTTCTGGAAGCACGAGGCAGCCTCCGGTTACGGCGCGCTCGACGATTTCGTCGTGCATCCGCTGTCGCTGGTCGCGGTGCTGTTCGGCCACGTCGCCCGCGTCATGTGCGACATGGCAAAACCCTATGCCGATCGCCGCGTCGCGTCCGGCGGGCGCCGCGCGGTCGAGACCTACGACATCGCCAGCGTGCTGATGCATCTCGAAAACGGCATTGCCGGCACCTTGCTGGTCAACCGTTCGGCTTGGGGCCGCAAGGGCCGGATCGCCATCCAGATCTTCGGCTCGAAGGGCTCGATCCTGTACGATCAGGAGCGGATGAACGAGTTCCAGCTCTATCTCACCGCTGACCGGCCGACCGAGCAGGGTTACCGAACTATCCTGGTGGCGCCGCACCACAGACCTTACGACGCCTTCCTGCCGGCCCCCGGCCACGGTCTCGGCTTCAACGATCTCAAGATCATCGAATGCCGGGAACTGCTGACCAGGCTGGCCGGCAAACCGGCGCGGATCATCGATTTCGACGAAGGCCTGGAGATCGAGCGCACCGTGCACGCCATGGCGCGTTCGTTCGAGGAACAGCGCTGGGTGGATGTTAGGTAGCGATTCGCCGACGTTGATTCCCCTTCTCCCCTTGTTGTGGGAGAAGGTGGCCGAGCGAAGCTCGGTCGGATGAGGGGTGTTGGACGGATCGCTACTTTGATGTCTTAAGAGCTTAAAATCATTCGATATCTTAACGTCTCGTTTCTTCCAACACCCCTCATCCGGCTCGGCGCTTCGCGCCGATCCACCTTCTCCCACAAGGGAGAAGGGGAAAGCGTCAAGCGGCTCCCGGGCGGCTGGCGACCAGGGCGCGTCGCGCCGACCGGCGTTGCTCGACCGCGTCGGCAAGGCCGTGCAGCACCGTTTCGGTGGTTGCCCAGTCGATGCAGCCATCGGTGATGCTCTGGCCGTAGACGAGCGGCTTGCCGGGCATGACGTCCTGCCGGCCGGCAACGAGGTTGCTCTCGATCATGACGCCGATAATGCGCTCGTCGCCTGCCGCGACTTGGCCCGCCACGTCGGCCGCTACCTTCGGTTGGTTCTCTGGCTTCTTGTTGCTGTTGGCGTGGCTGACATCGATCATCAGCCGGGGCGCGACACCGATCCGGGCGAGTTCCGCACTGGCGGCGGCGACGCTTGCCGCGTCATAATTGGACTGAATGCCGCCGCGCAGGATGACGTGGCAGTCCTCGTTGCCGGTGGTCGTCGCGATGGCGCTGCGCCCGCCCTTCGTCACCGCCAAGAAATGATGCGGCTGGGCAGCGGATTTCACCGCCTCGGCGGCGATCCGCAAATTGCCGTCGGTGCCGTTCTTGAAGCCGACCGGGCAGGACAGGCCGGATGCGAGTTCGCGATGGATCTGGCTCTCGGTCGTGCGCGCGCCGATCGCGCCCCAGGCGACGAGGTCGGCAATGTATTGCGGGGTGGCCATGTCGAGGAATTCGGTCGCTGCCGGCAGGCCGAGATTGTTGACGGCGGAGAGCACATTGCGCGCCATCCTCAGTCCTTTGTCGATGTTGAAGCTGCCGTCCAGGTCGGGATCGTTGATCAGGCCTTTCCAGCCGACCGTCGTGCGCGGCTTCTCGAAATACACGCGCATCACGATCTCCAGCCGATCGGATAGGCTTTCGCGCAGCGATGCCAGGCGGCTGGCATAGTCTACGGCGGCGGCCGGGTCGTGGATCGAGCAGGGGCCGACGACGACGATCAGCCGATCGTCAGTGCCGGTCAGCACGGCGTGGATAGCGTTGCGCGACGCGGTCACGGTGCGCGTCGCCGTCAGCGTGCGCGGTATCTCCCGCATCACCTGGTCCGGCGTACTCAGTTCCCTTATTTCCTTGACCCGAAGATCATCTGTGGTGGTCAACACGGCTCTCTGCTCCTGATTGGGAGACCTGCCGGCTGAAACAAAAAAGCCGCCAGGTCTGGCGGCTGTTCGGATTTTGATGCTGCAATCTTCAGATCGAGCGCAATCCTCCCGCCGCCAGCGAGTTCCTAAAGTACCAATAGGTGGCGGTCAGGTTGATCATGGGGCTCATATAGTCGAAGCCGTGGCGATTGTCACGTGTCTGATGAGGAGGAGGTCTACTCCAGCCCATTCGCGATTGGCTGAAGCCTTCCGAACTTCGTCATCCTAGGGCGAAGCAGGAGCGAAGCTCCGTCGCGGAGACCCTGGGATCCATTCCGTGACGCTAGCCGAAGAGCGCAGCGGAGCAGAATTCTGCATCGCGGCAACGCGTTGAAGTCACGGCGTGGATCCTCGGGTCTGCGCTGCGTCGCTACGCTCCTTGCTCCGCCCGTGGATGACGAAGTGATGACGAGGACACATCGGTCGCTTTCGAGCCCCAACACGCAGTGCCGAGCGGTTCATGCAGTCCAGGGATTGAAGAGTTCAATTCCAAAGCCTTCGAAATCGTTCGTATTACGCGTTGCCAAGGTGAGCTCCTGCGCAATCGCCGTGGCTGCAATCAGGCCGTCCATCGACGACAGGCCGCGACCGCGGCGCTTCGCCAGGCCCATCAGGTCGCCCCACGCCAAGGCAATCGGTTCGTCCACCGAAAGAACCCTCTGTTCGAAGCGCTGCGGCAGGTCTTGAGCGAGCCATTGGGCCAGTGCCTCGCGTTTCCGGCTCTCATCCATGAGGGCGACGCCACGCCGGATCTCGGCGATCGACACGACGCTGATGAATGAGCGGTCCTCATCAAGCCCGTCCAGCCAGTCCAAAACGCGTGGGTCAGGCGCCGGCCTAGTCACCTCGGACAGGACATTCGTATCGAGCAGGAGCCTCACAGCGGCAGATCACGCGGTTCGTCGCGCTGACGCTCGAGGTCGAGATCGGCGCCGCGCAGCGGCGACTCCAGCAGAAACTCCGCAAGCGTACCCTTGCGCGCGGTCTTGCGCTGCCATTCCTCGGCGGAGACGACAACCACGCTTGGTTTGCCGTTTCTGGTGATCGTCTGCGGCGATGACTGGGCGCGCTCGATAACCTCCGAGAGCCGAGCTTTTGCCCCAGCGACCGTCCAGTTGGTGCCCTTTTTGGGCGCAGACAGCATTTCGTCCTCCATGACCATTCTGACCATCTTGACTATATGGGAATGATGATCCGGCGGCAACAAGGAAGGAGAGGGGTTTTTCAGCCCGAGCGCCTTGGTGAGTTTGGTCGAATCGATCACGCCGGCCGCGGGTATTCTCGGGTCATCTCGGCCGACGCGTGCCGAGCTGCTTCTGGACGTGAGGCTACTCGGCTGATCCTATTCCGGCGACGATCCCGCAATATTCTGGTCATAGTCGACCAGCGACCCGGTCATGACGCCCGACTGCGGGCTGACCATATAGCTGATCAGCCGGGCAAGCTGGTCCGGCTTCACCAATTGGCCCATCGGCTGCGCCGCCTCGGCCTTTTCCAGCCAGTTATCAGGCGCATCGTGCCATTTCTTCTGCACGATCGCCTCGCCCTCGGTGTCCATCCAGCCGGGCAGCACGGCGTTGCAACGGATGCGGTTGCTGCGGTACGCGTTGGCGACATTCTTGGTCAGCGTCGCCAGTGCGCCCTTGCTCGACGAATAGGGCGCCAGGAACGATTGCCCGCAATGCGCCGACATCGACAGCACATTGACGATCGAGCCTGGCGCCTTGCGGGCGAGCAGCTGCGCCACCACGCCCTGCATCAGGAAGAAGGGGCCGCGCACATTGGTCTGGAAAATCTGGTCGAAAAGCTCTTCACTCGTCTCGACCAGTGAACCGCGCGCCGAGGTGGCGGCGGCATTGACCAGCGCGTTGACGCTGCCGAAATGGCCGATCGCCGTTTCGACCGCGCGCTTGCAGTCGGCCACTTTGGAAACATCGGCGCTGATGAAGATGGCGTCGACGCCCGACTTCTTGAGGATGGCGACGGCCTTGTCGCCCTTCTCCTGCGAGCGGCCGACCAGCGCCAGCGCCCGGCAGCCCTCATCGGCCAGCGCCTCAGCGACGGCGAAGCCAATGCCTTGCGCACCGCCGGTGACGATGGCGCGTGTTTCTGAATTGCGACCGGCGGAACCGTTCATCGCCTTGCTCCTGTGCTTGATAGTCAGACTGTCTTGTCGAGGCGAACGGTCTTGCCTTCCTTCGCCGATTTCAGCGCCGCGTCCGCCAGCCTCAGCGCGACGAGCCCGTCCTTGCCGCTCGGCGCCGCCTTCTTGCCTGATGTCGCCGCCGCGATGAAGGCAGCGATCTCGTTGGCATAGGCGTCGAGGTAGCGGGTCATGAAGAAGTCGTGCAGCGGCGGGCGCGTATAGCCCTTTTCATTGGCCAGTTCGATCGACACCGGCCGCTGGTTCTCGGCCGCAATCATGCCTTTCGAGCCATGCACCTCGATGCGCTGGTCGTAGCCATAGGTGGCGCGGCGCGAATTGGAGATGATGCACTGCTTGCCGGAAGAGGTTTCGAGGATGACGCTGACGCTGTCGAAGTCGCCGGCCTCGCCGATTTGTCTGTCGACCAGCACCGAGGCATGGGCGCTGACGGCCACCGGCTCCTCGCCGAGCAGGAAGCGCGCCATGTCGAAATCATGGATGGTCATGTCGCGGAAGATGCCGCCCGAGCGGCCGATATAATCGAGTGGCGGCGGGCCGGGATCGCGCGACGTGATAGTCACCATCTCGACCGTGCCGATGGCGCCGTCGTCGATCGCCTTGCGCACGGCGGCGAAATGCGGATCGAAGCGGCGATTGAAGCCAACCATCAAAGTGGCTCCGGCCTTGTCGACCACTTCAAGGCATTCTTCCACTCTGCCGGCGTCGAGGTCGATCGGCTTCTCGCAGAAGATCGCCTTGCCGGCCTTGGCGAACCGCTCGATCAAGTCGGCATGGGTGTCGGTCGGCGTGCAGATGATGACTGCGTCGATATCTCCGGCTTTTTCGATGGCCTCGATGGTTCGTACTTCGGCGCCATAGGCCGACGCCAGATCCGTCGCCGCCTTCTCGAAGGCATCGGCAACTGCCACCAGCCTGGCCTGCGGATTGGAACCAATGGCACGGGCGTGGACCTTGCCGATGCGGCCGGCACCGAGAAGAGCGAAGCGGAGAGACATGGGAATTTCCTTTGAGGATTGTTCGAAAATGGAAGTGCGTCTTTCCTGCACCGTTCAGCGCGAGGCGCAGTAGATTTTCTTATCGCGGCAGATCGGCGACGGGTCGATGACCCGCGCCGGCATTGGCCCTAGGCCGCAAGTTCCGCCTCCCCGGTCTTGGCGCCGGTGATATATGAGACGATATCGTTGCCGTCGGTGTCCTGCTTGCGCAAATTGGCGACGATGCGGCCGCGCCGGAAGACAACGATGCGGTCGCAAAGGTCGAACACCTGGCGCATGTTGTGGCTGATCAGGATCAACGGCTCGCCATTGGCTTTCAGCGTGCGGATGATGTTTTCGACCTGCATCGTCTCCTGCACGCCAAGTGCTGCCGTCGGCTCATCCATGATGATGAGCTTGGACGCAAAGGTCGCGGTTCTGGCGATCGCCACGCACTGGCGCTGGCCGCCCGACATGTGGCGGATGGTGTTGTTGAGATTGGGAATCTTGACCGCCGTGCGGATCAACGCCGCCTCGGTCGCCTTGCGCATGAACTTGCGATCGAGGATCGAGAAAGGCCCGAGATTGAAAAGCACCTTCTCGCGGCCGAGAAACAGGTTCGACGGCACGTCGAGATCGTCGGCAAGCGCCAGGTTCTGGAACACCGTTTCGATGCCCGCCTCGCGCGCCGCGATCGGGCCGGCGAAGTTCACTTCCTTGCCATCGAACCAGACCTTGCCGCTGGTGCGCTGCTCGACGGCGGTGATCTGGCGCACGAAGGTCGACTTGCCAGCGCCGTTGTCACCCATGATGGCGACATGCTCGCCCTTGCGCAGCTCGAAATTCGCGCTTTCGAGCGCATGCACGCCGCCATAGTATTTGGTCAGGTTTTCGGTTTTCAGGACGATGTCTGACATGATCAAGCCCTCATTGCCCGCAGGCGCTGGCGCCACTGGTCGAGAACGACTGCGCCGATGATGATCACGCCCTTGACCATCTCTTGGTAGTAGGCGTCGAGGCGCAGGAAGGTGAAGCCGGAGATGATGACGCCGAAGATCAGCGCACCGATCACCGTTCCGATAATCGAGCCGCGGCCGCCCGACAGCGAGACGCCGCCGATGACCGCCATGGCGATGGCGTCCAACTCGTACATCACGCCCATGCCGGCCTGAGCGGTGAGGTTCTTGGAGCTCAGCACCACGGCGGCGAGCGAGGCGAGGATGCCGGCAATGACGAAGACGAGGATCTTGTGGTTCTGGACATTTATGCCGGACATCCGGGCGGCGTCCTCGTTGGAGCCGATGGCATAACAGTGCTTGCCGTACCTGGTGTATGACAGGATCAGCTGGAACAGAATCGCCAGCGATATGAAGATGATGACCGGCATCAGCCCCTTGCCGATGGCGGCGAAACTCTCGGTGGGAAACGAGATCGGCTGCCCCTTGGACCACCATTTGGCGATGCCGCGCGCGGTGACCATCATGCCGAGCGTGGCGATGAACGGCGGAATGCGCGTGTAGGCGATCAACGAGCCGTTGACCAGGCCCGCCAGCAGGCCGCAGCCGATCGCGACCAGCACCGGCACGATCACCGGCAGGTCGGTCCAGCCTTGCGCGAGGAACACCGCCTTGGGGTTAGGGTTGCCGTTGACCGTCGCCACCTGGGCGAAACTCATTGCGATCATCGCCGTAGCGCCGACGATCGAACCAGAGGAAAGGTCGATGCCGCCGGAAATGATCACCTGCGTCACGCCGATGGCGATGATGCCGACGATCGACACCTGCAGGATGATGATCTGCAGGCGCGCCTCGTTGAAGATCGTATCGACATTGGCGCGGGTATTGAACAGAAAGCTGTCGCCAAGAAAGACGCGGCCTATCAGCTCGAAGGCGCCGACAAGGATGATAAGCGCCAGGAAAACGTTGAATTCGGCAGGCCATGTGCGCTTCTTCGCATCATAGCTCAGCCCGCCGACGCCATGGGTTGTCTGTGCCAAATCTTGCTTCCTCCGTCAGCAGTCGCCTCCCGCCGCCTGTCTACGGCGATGAGGGAAAGAGGAGCGGCGCCGTCCCTTTGTTTTGAGCTCCCGATGCTCTTGTTTCGAACATCGGATTTCCCAAAACGGTCCGATGCTCTGACGCGCCGCTCCCTATCGAAACGATCCCGCAGCCTCAGTTCTTCTTAAGGAACTTGTCGATGTTCGCCGGCGTGACCAGTTGGAAGGGTATGTAGACCTTCTGTTCGACCGCCTCGCCCTTGGAA
>NZ_RZTI01000056.1:0-36277 GCF_003997275.1 Mesorhizobium sp. M6A.T.Ce.TU.002.03.1.1 | reverse complement strand
ACCTTAGCGAACCGGTGCGGCTGGAATAGACCACCGCCTCGTGATCGACGCTGCCGGCTGCGTCGTGATGGCGGGCGCCATCGACATCCATTCCCACATCGGTGGCGGCAACGTGAATACGGCACGGCTGCTCCTGCCCGAGCAGCATGCCGCGCATCAGGCGCGGCCGGCGACGACGCCGCTCTCCAATGCCGGCTGGTCGACCTTCCAGACCGGCTGCCTCTACGCCAAGATGGGTTTCACCACGGTCGTCGAGCCGGCTATGTCGCCGGGAGCGGCACTTCACACCCATCTCGAATTGGCCGACATCCCGATCATCGACAAGGCGACGCTCGCCATTCTCGGCAACGACGATTTCCTGCTGTCAATGATCCGCGACGACGCTTCGTCTCAAATGATCGAGGACTATGTCGCCTGGACAGTCGCCTCGACACGGGCGCTTGGGGTCAAGGTGATCAACGCCGGCGCGGCGGCCGCCTTCAAGGAAAACGTCCGCACCTTCTCGCTGGACGATGTGGTGCCTTCCTATGGCGTCAGCTCGCGCAAGATCGTCAAGACGCTGCAGGCCGCCGTCGACAGCCTTGGCGTCCCGCACCCTCTGCATGTCCATTGCAACAATCTGGGCAGTCCCGGATCGGCGGACACGGCGGCCGCGACGATCGCGGCAGCGGAGGGGTTGCCGATGCACCTCGCCCACCTCCAGTTCTATGGCTACGGCACGGAAGGCAAGCGCAGGTTTTCCTCGGCCGCGGCGCGTCTCGCCGAACTGGTCAACGCGACGCCGGAAGTCACCATCGATATCGGCCAGGTGATGTTCGGCCAGACGGTCACCGTCTCCTCCGACGTCATGCGGCAGTTTTCGGCGCGTGGCAGCGCGAGCCCGAAGAAATCCGTCATTCATGACGGCGACGGCAATGGCGGCGGCATCGTGCCCTACAGCTATGGCAAGGATTTCTATGGCGCGATGCAGTGGGCGATCGGGCTCGAGCTTTTTCTCCTGATCAACGATCCCTGGCGTGTCTTCTTCACCACCGATCATCCCAATGGCGCGCCCTTTACCGTCTACCCGGCTCTGTTCGAGCTGCTGATGAGCCGGGAAGCGCGCACCGAAATGATTGCCGGACTTCCAAAATCCGCCATGGCGCTCTCCACCCTGGCCGCAATCGACCGCGAATACACGTTCGAGGAAATTGCCATCATGACGCGCGCGGCCCCAGCCAAGCTGCTCGGGCTAACAGACCGGGGCCACCTCGGCGCCGGCGCCATAGCCGATATCGCTGTCTACCGCAGGGACGGGAACATCGCGAAAATGCTGGGGCAGGCGGCATACGTCTTCAAGGATGGCGATCTCGTCGTGCAGGATGGAGAGATCACCCATTACCGGTGGGGCAAGGCGCTCAGGCTCAATCCGTCGCCGGACAAGGCAATGGTGCGGCGTCTGGAGGACTATCACCAGCAGCGCTACGGCCTGTCGCTGGACTGGTTCAATTTCCCAGATTCCGCGATCGCGCGCGAACAGCCATTCGGCGAGGTTGCATGCCGAACGTGAGCGTAAATGGCATAGTGATCGACGATACCTTTGCCGAGGCCTTCGGCATGCGCGCGACCGCCATCATCATCACCGCGCCGAACCGGAAATGGGCTCGCCAGGCGGCGATCACCATGACCGGCTTTGCCACCTCGGTGATCGGCTGCGGCTGCGAAGCGGCAATCGACGTCGAACTGCCGCCATCGGCCACACCGGATGGCCGGCCCGGCTGCCGCGTGATGATCTTTGCGATGGGAACAGACGAACTGCAGAAACAACTGCTCAATCGCGTCGGCCAGTGTGTCTTGACCTCGCCGGGTTCGGCCTGCTTCGCCGGACTGGAGGGCAGCGCCGAGTTGAAGCTCGGTTCGGCGCTGCGTTATTTCGGCGACGGCTGGCAGATCTCCAAGAAAATCGGCGGCCGGCATTTTTGGCGCGTTCCCGTCATGGATGGCGAATTCCTGTGCGAAGCAACGACCGGGCTGACGAAGGATGCCGTCGGCGGCGGCAATTTCTTCGTCATGGCTGAAAGCAGCGCCAAGGCCTTGGTTGCCGCAGAGGCCGCGGTCGCCGCGATAGGCCTGGTGCCCGGCGCGATCGTGCCGTTTCCGGGCGGCATTGCCCGTTCGGGTTCCAAGATCGGCGGTAAATACAAGGGCATGATCGCCTCGGCCAACGAAGCCTACGCGCCGACACTGCGCGGTGTCGTCAGGAGTGAGCTCGGTCCCGACATCAACGCCGTCCTGGAAATCGTCATCGATGGCGAGACCAACGATGCCGTTGCCGCCGCGATGAAGGCCGGCATCAACGCCGTCATCGAGCTCGGGCCGAAGCGAGGCGCGGTTCGCATAAGCGCCGGCAATTACGGCGGCAAGCTCGGCAAATTCATCTATTCGCTGAAGGATATGCTGCCATGAAGGCGCTGACCTTCACCCTTGTCGCCGAGCCGCCCGAGCGCCTTGACCTGTCGCCGCTGACGCCAGAGCGGCTTGCCGGGATCGAAAGGCGCGATATCGAAAGAATCCAGATCGGCATGTCGAAGCATGGATCGAAGGTCGGCGATATTTTTCGCGTCGCCGGCAACGATCCGCTGGACATCGTGTTCGAAGGTGGAAGCGCGCGCCTCGATCGCGTGGCGGAAGGCATGCGGGGCGGTTCGGTTCGTGTCGTCGGCAATGCCGGCGCCCAGGCCGGGCGCGCCATGCGCGGCGGCAAGCTGACGATCGAAGGCAATGCGGGTCCGCATGCCGGCTCCGGAATGCGCGGCGGCAGGCTTGAAATAACAGGCAACGCCGGCGATCACCTCGGTGCGCCGCTCGCCGGGGAGCTGGCCGGCATGAATGGCGGCGTGCTGATCGTCAGGGGCAAAGCGGGCGCTTTTGCCGCCGACCGCATGCGGCGCGGCCTGATCGCGGTGCTGAAGGGTTCAGGCGACAATGCCGGCAGCCGCATGATCGCCGGCACGCTGGTGGTGGCCGGCGGCACCGGCGAAATGCCCGGCTACCTGATGCGCCGCGGTTCGATCCTGCTCGATCGCGCGCCGAAAAGTCTGTCGCCGAGCTTCGTCGAATGCGGCGCGCCGGAGAGCGTTTTTGCCGCCATCGTCGATCGCCATCTGATCGCCGAGGGTATTTTGAAACGGCCGCTTCTGGGCAATGCGCCGCAAAAATATGGCGGCGACAACGCGGTGCTTGGAATGGGTGAGGTTCTTTTCCCTCGCTGAGGCGTGTTGATTACGCAAATGCCTTCAGCGCCATGCTCCAGCCGACATCCGCAAATTGCGGCTGCATGTTCCGGTTGAACAGCTGATTTTCTTCCCGCGAGATATTTTCGCGCAGCGTTTGGCTTTGCGACGTTTTGGAAGAAACCACACCACTCCACAACCTAATCCAATGCCGCCTTATTGGGCAATGAGGCTATCTCGGCGTTTCTCCAGCAGAACGTTTTCGCGTCAATATGCCCAAAATATCAACATTGTAAGGCAATTGCGCTTTTTTGGCGCAGTATCAGCAGCGCACAGCAGAATCCGTGTTGCCAAGTGGAGAGTTTTGGCTAACGTAAGAAAAACCACAAAACCACATAATGAAAAAAGGGGAACGACATATGACCGAGTCAAGCAGGCGTGATTTCATGAAGGGCATGGCGGCGTTCGGAGCGGGCGCCGGTCTTATGGTGATCAACCCGGAAATCCTGGTCTCTGGCGCGGCTGCGCAGGCGGGCAAGCAACTGGTCTTCCTGTCGGCCGAGAACATCACCGGCAACTGGGATCCGACGGCGCACACGACGCTGTCGCAGAAGAACATCGAGGGTTTCGTCATGGGGTTCCTGACGCGCACGCCTATGCGCGTCGAAAGTCCCGACGAGGTCATCTACGAGCTCGCCACAAAGATCACCTTGCTTGAGCCGACCAAGCTTGAGATCAAGCTGCGTGAAGGGGTGAAGTTCCACGACGGAAAGCCGTTCAAGGCGGAAGACGTCAAGGCGACGTTCGAATACGGCTCGCAGCCCGACCGGCCGGCGCAATGGTATCCAGGCCCGACCGAGACGCTGACAATCACGACGCCGGACGACTACACGGTGATCGTCGACACATCGAAGGGCGGCTATCCGGCGCACCTGTTCATCTTCCTCGCCTCCTACCTGCCGATGCTGTCGGCAACCGACATCGCCGCTGGGCCGAGCGGGCCGCTTTCGCAGCGCCTTAACGGCACCGGGCCTTACAAGTTCGTCGAGCAGCGAGGCAACGACACGGTGTTGGAGGCCTACCCGGGCTACTTCCTCGGGGCGCCGACCATCCCCGGCATCAGCTTCAATTTCGTTGGCGATTCGACCACCCGCATGCTGTCGCTGATGAACGGCCAGGCGTCCATCGTGGAGCGGCTCGAACCGGAGCAGGTGGCGACCCTCAAAGGTAACGAGAATGTGGCGATCAGCAGCGTGGTCTCGGTCGAGAACAAGTATCTGTGGTTCCGCTGTTCCAAGCCGCCCTTCGACGACCCGCGCGTGCGAATGGCGGCCTGTCACGCGATCGACCGGTCCATGCTGCTCGAAATCCTCGGCGAAGCCGGCCATGCCTCGGCGAATTATGTCTCACCGGTGAAGTTCGGCTATGTCGACCTGCCCAATTATCCCGAATACAGCCCGGAGAAATGCCAGGCCCTGCTCGCCGAAGCCGGCTTCCCGAAGGGGCAGGGCCTGCCCGAACTCGAATACATCACCTCGGTCGGGTTCTATCCCAAGACCAAGGAGTATGGCGAGGTGATCACTGCCATGCTGCAGGAGCAGGGGTTCCCCGTCACGCTGTCGGTGCTGGAGATCGCGGCGTGGAATGAGCGTCTCTACGACCGTCCCGGCGGCGGTCCGGGCCATATGGTCGACTGCGGCTGGTCGACCGGATCGCCAGAGCCGGACCTCGTGCTGCGCACGCATTTCCATTCCTCGTCCAAGCGCATCACCGGCATCGTCGATCCCGAACTGGACGCCTCACTCGACAAGGAGCGCAGCGCGGCGTCGCTCGAGGAGCGCAAACAGATCCTCCAGACCGAGACGATGCCGATGATTGCCGCGAAAGTGCCGTCGTTCTCCCTGTTCACTTCCGTCATGATCCACGCGATGGACAAGTCTCTCACGGGGCTCTTCATCTATCCGGACGGTTCGATGGATGCGTCGAAGGGGGCGTTCGCCTGATTGGCGTCAGCCGCGGCCCGGGAGAAACAAACCCGGGCCGTGACAGCCGTCGAAGCGCAGCCCTGTCTTGCCTTCTCCCACAAGGGGAGAAGGAGAGCCGGCAACCAGTCCTCGGGCTTCGTCCGCCGCAGGAGATGGAATGTTCATCATTAGCTTTCTTGTCCGCCGCCTGGCCCAGGGTGCGCTGATCATTTTTCTTGTAACGCTGCTGATATTCACCCTGCTTCGCGTCGTTCCGGGCGATCCCGTCCGGTTGATGGCGGGCGGAATGGCGCCCGAGGCGCTGATCGAGCAGATCGCCAAGGAGATGGGGCTTCGCGACCCGGTGCTGGTTCAATTCGGGCGCTATATGAGCGGCGTCGTCAGGGGCGACCTCGGCCAGTCGTTCGTTCGGCCGGCCAGCGGCGCCTCGACCGGCGGGTCTAGTTTCGGGGATGCCACGCGCGGCGAGCGCGCCGACGTGCTCACCCTTATCGGCGAGACCCTGCCGATGACGCTGCAGCTCGCCTTCCTGGCGATCGTGTTCGCGATGCTCTTTTCGTTCCTGGTCGGCATCCCGGCCGGATTGTCTCCTGGACGATGGCCGGACAGGGTCGCTTTTTACGTGTCGTCGATCTTCATATCCCTGCCGGGTTTCTGGCTCGGCATCGTGCTTGCGCTGATCCTGTCCGTGAAGCTCGGCTGGCTGCCGGCGATCGGCTACAAGGGCTTTGCCTACACGATCCTGCCGGCAATCGTGCTGGCTGTCGAACTTTCGCCGGTTCTGATCCGGACGCTGACCGGCTCGATTTCCTCGGCAATGACGATGCCGTTCATTGCAGTCGGCCGCGTGCGCGGGCTCAGCCAGCGTCGGATCATCTTCGCGCACGCGCTGCGCAACGCCTCGGTTCCGCTGCTCAACCTTCTCGGCATCCAGATCAGCGGCCTGCTCGGCGGCGTGCTCGTGATCGAATTCATCTTCGATTATCCCGGATTGGGGCTTCTGACCATCAACGCCGTGCTGCAGCGCGACTTTCCCCTGATTCAGGGCATCGCGATCGTCACCAGCGCCATCTTCGTCCTGATCAACATCGCGGTCGATCTGGTCGCAACGCTGATCGATCCGAGACTGGAATACTGATGAGCGTCGTGCAAACCCAGCTGAGCCTGAAGGTAACCGCGCCGGAAGCGCAGCGCGGCGCTTCGCTGTCCCGGCGGATATGGAAGGCGGCGCTGGCGTCGAACGAATTCCGGGTCGGCCTCGTGATTTTCGCCCTACTGGGTCTCGCGGCGCTGCTCTACCCGGCCTTGAGCGGCATCGACCCCACCAAGATGAACGTCGCCGGCCGTTTGCAGTCGCCACCCTTCCTCGGCGACAAATGGAATTGGGCGGCACCGCTCGGCACCGATCAGATCGGTCGCGACATGCTCGTGCGCAGTCTGGTGGGCTTGCGCTATTCCCTGCTGATCGGCCTGTCCACCGTGGTGGTGATGCTGATCATCGGCTGCTCGCTCGGCACGCTCGCCGGTTACTATGGGGGCAGGATCGACATGGTGATCATGCGGATCACCGACGCGCAGCTCTCCATCCCGATGATCATCCTCGCGATTACCGTTCTGGGGGTATCGCGGCCGACGATTCCGGCGATCATCCTTGTACTCGGCCTTTCGAGCTGGCCGGTCTATGCCCGCGTCACGCGCAGCGTCGTGATGACCGAACGCAAGAGCGAATATGTGCGCGCCGCCCAGGTCAGCGGGGCTTCGGATTTTCGCATCATGGTCTGGCTGCTGTCGCCGCTGGTGCTGCCGCCGATCATCTTCGTGTCGGTGCTCGACGTGGCGCGCATGATGATCTTCGAGTCGATCCTCGGCTTCATCGGCCTCGGCGTGCAGCCTCCGACGCCGACCTTCGGCAACATCATCGCCGACGGCAGGAAATACCTGCTCAATGCATGGTGGATCGCCACTATGCCGGGGGTGTTCCTGTGCCTTACCCTGACCAGCATCAACCTGATGGGCGCTTCGCTCGAGCGGGCCCGCAACCGGATCTACGGAGGCGTGTCGTGAACAGCAGCCCGGTCCTGTCGGTCAAGAATCTCGGCGTGGAAGTGGGCACGGGCGCGGGCGCCCGGCCGGTCGTCTCCGATGTGAGCTTCGATCTCGCCCCGCGCGAAATCGTCGGCATCATCGGAGCCAGCGGTTCGGGCAAGACCGTTCTGGCGCGAGCCCTGGTCAACTGGATCGACCCGCCGCTGCGCATCTCGTCCGGCTCGGTCGAGTACAAGTCGCAGAACATCCTCGACCTGGCCGGCGGACGGATGCGACTGCTGCGCAGAGAGATCGCCTATGTCGGTGCCAATCCCATGGGAGCGCTGGATCCCACTTTGCCGGTCGGCCGCCAGATCGTCGAGAAACTCAGCGCCGTGGTACCCGGCATCGATCCATCGGAGGCCCGCAAGCGGGTCATCGACCTTCTTGGAGCGGTCCGCATTCCCTCGCCACGGTTGCGCTTCGACGAGTATCCCTCGCAATTCAGCGGCGGCATGATGCAGCGCGCGCTGATCGTCGACGCTTTGATCAGCAATCCAGCCTTTCTCGTCGCCGACAACGTCACCCAGCCGCTCGACGTGACAGTCGCGGCGCAGGTCCTGCGTCTGATGCGCGAGTTGACGGAGCGTTTCGACACCGCGGTGGTGTTCGTTTCGTCGTCGCTGCCGACGGTCAAGGAGGCGGCCGATCAGGTCCTGGTGCTGTCCGAAGGCAGGATCGTCGAGCGCAACACCCCGCAGCGGCTCATCGACGCGCCGCAGCATCCCTATACGCTGCAGTTGATCAGCCAAATTCCGAAAATCTGGACGAGCGAGGCGGTCGCCGTTCCGCGTACGACGAGCGCGGCCATGCCAACGATCAGCATACGCGACGCAACCCGCACCTACCGTGTTCGCAAACGGGGAACGTTCGCGGCCCACAGCGAGGTTCGCGCCGTGCGCAATGTCACCTTCGACGTCATGCCGGGCGAGAATTTCGGCGTGGTGGGCGAGTCCGGCTGCGGCAAGTCCACCCTGATGCGGCTTCTCAGCCGCCTGGAGTTTCCAGACAGCGGCAGCGTCATCTGCGATGGCGAGGATCTTTCGAAACTGAGGGGAAAGACGCTGCTGAAGTTCCGGCGCGATTTTCAGCTGGTGCTGCAGGATCCGTTCAACTCGCTGCCGCCGCGCACGTCCATCGGCGCGATCCTGGAGGATCCGCTGCGGGTGCACGGCATGCGCAATGCGAAGGAGATACGCGAACGCGTCCTGGCGGTCATGGCCGAGGTCGAGCTTCCCGCGAACCTCTACGATGAATTGCCGCTTGGTCTCAGCGCCGGCCAACGCCAACGCGTCAATGTCGCCCGCGCCATGGTGCTCGAGCCAAAAGTGCTCATCATGGACGAGACGCTGTCGTCGCTTGACCAGACCGAGCAGTTCCGCCTGCTGGCGCTGTTCGAAAAACTGCAGGCCCAGCACGGCCTGACCTACGTCTTCATCTCGCATGACCTTGCAATGGTCCGCCGCGTTTGCAACCGGGTCGCTGTGATGTATCTCGGCGAGGTGGTGGAGATCGCCCACAATGAGCGTCTTTTCTTCGATCCCGGGCATCCTTACACGAAGGCGCTGTTGAGCGCGGTTCCGACACTGGAGGAGCGCCGCTACAAGCCGGAGGAATGCCTGCTCGAGGGAGAGCCGCCGAGCCCGATCGACCTGCCGCCGGGTTGCAGTTTCGCCAGCCGCTGTCCGCATGCCTTCGACCGGTGCCGTGCCGAGAGCCCGACGCTGACGGCGCGAAATCACGGCGAGTTGGCGGCCTGCTTCCTCGTTGAAACAACGGGGACCCGCGCCGCCGCATGATCGACAAGAAAAGACGGGGAGGAACATACCGATGGAAGCGAAATCCGCATGAGCGATCCTGAAGATCGCATGCACTACGCACTTGCCGAACTCGAGAAGCACGGGCGCGTATCGGTGCAGGCACTCGCCGAGCATTTCCATGTCAGCCGGGAAACGGTGCGTCGCGACCTGAAGCAACTGGAACTCGAGGGCCACCTGCGATGCATCTATGGTGGTGGCGTCAAGCCGCGCCCGGACGCCGACGAGCCCATCGCCGACCGGATGCGGCTGAACGCGCGCGAGAAGGCGCGCATCGCCGAACGTGCGGCGACCCTGCTCAGAGACCACATCAAGATATTCGTCGACGCCGGCACGACGACGCTGGCCTTCGCCAAGCATCTGAGGAACTGGCCTGATATCACCGTCTATACCAACTCGCTCGACATCATCGCGCTGCTCGCCGATGCCGGACATCCCAATCTCGTGGCGGTCGGCGGCGACGTCAGGGCGAGCTACCGGGCCTTCATGGGGCCGGATCCGGTCGATCTCGTCACGCGGCATCTGTTCGACATCGCCTTCGTCAGCATTGCAACCGTCGACAGCAGGTTCGGCTTCATGGACCTCGGACAGGACGAGGCGAACATTCGCCGCGCGCTGCGAAAGCACTCCAAACAGTGCGTCATGCTGGCCGACAGCAGCAAGTTCGGGCGGCAGGGCTCCATCTGCACATACGAATTCCGGGACGTCGACATCCTGATCACCGACGCCCCCCTCAAGGCGGACTTCGCCGCGCAAATGGATCAGACGCAGGTAAAGGTGCTCTATGCTTGAAATTCGCAAGGACCCGTCGGCTTTCCCCGGCATCGACGCCGAAGCCCTCCATCGGATGATGGATGAGGTTTCCGCCTTCGGCGGTGGTCCGGACGGCTCGATGATGCGACTGACCCTGTCCCGCGAGGATGGATTGGCACGCGACTGGCTGGCTGCATGGTTTGCGCAGGAAGGCCTGCGCCTTGAGGTCGACGCGATCGGCAACATGTACGGATTTCTGGACTGGGCCGGCAAGGATGCGCCCTGGATCATGTGCGGGTCGCATCTCGACAGTCAGCCGAATGGTGGCCGCTTCGACGGCGCCTATGGAGTGATCGCCGCCTGCAGCGCGATAGAGGCGATGAGGCGCCGGGTGGCCGAAACCGGCATCAAACCGAAATGCAACTTCGTCATCGTCAACTGGACCAACGAGGAAGGAGCGCGGTTCCAGCCCAGCCTGCTTGGCAGCAGCGTCAATTCCGGCGAGATCGACCTCGATTTCGCGCTGGCGCGCCGGGACGGTTCCGGCGTTTCGGTGGCCGAGGCGCTGTCGGAGATCGGCTATGCGGGCGAGGCCGCTCGCTTGGTGCCGGACGCCCTGATCGAGATCCACATCGAGGGCTCGGCCCATCTCGAGAAGGCCGGCCTACGGATCGGGGCATTCACCCGCTTCTGGGGTGCCGTCAAATATCGCCTCGCCTATGTCGGCCGGCAGGCCCACACCGGCCCCACACCGATGGCCGAGCGGCAGGATGCGCTGCTTGCTGCCGCCTATCTGATCGCCGAACTCAGGGACATGGCCGACAAGGCCGGTCCGGATCTGCACACCTCGGCGGCGCGGCTGGAAATCTATCCCAATTCGCCGAATGTGGTGCCGGGAGAAACGGTGATGTTCATCGAACTGCGGTCGGGAAGCGCCGAGCTTCTGGCGTCGGCCGAAGCGGAACTCAAGGAGAAGATCGAGAGCTGCGCCGCGCGCGCCCACACGTCGTTCGAAGTCCGATCCATAGACCGGAGGCGAGCAGGAGAATTCGACGCCGGGCTGATCGATCTGGCCGAACAGACCGCCAAATCGCTCGGGCAGACGGTCCTTCGGCTCGACACGATCGGTGGGCACGACGCCGTCAGCATGTCGGCGGTGACACCGGCGATCGTTATCGGGGTGCCGAGCGTCGGCGGTGTCATCCACCACCCGACGGAGTTTACCACGCCCGAGGATCGGCTCCTGGGGACGGAACTGCTCGCGGGGATGCTGTGGCGGTTCTGCGTCGACGGCAACATCCTGAAGAACTGAAGGACTAGGCGATGAAGACGATCGGCGAAGCCTCCACCCCCGCGGAAGTTCGTGCCGAGGCGGCGCTCACCGCTATTGCGGACTGGACGGGAAAACAGATCGGTTTTGCGCCCGCCTCTCCGGGTATCGCATCGCCCTCGCATCGCGGCGTCGACAGCGAAGCATGGCTGGTGGCGGTCGACCAGTCGTCTCCGGCCTATTTCCTGAAGATCGTGAACTCCGACCAGAAGGCGTTCGTCGATCTGGAGGCCGTGTTTGAAGCCGCCTCCACCGCGGCCGGACTGGGCTGCACGCCAAGTCCGCGGCATCTTGCGCGAGACGCCGACGCGATCGTCTTCGATCTCTTGCCGCCCGGTTGGAAAACGGCGCGCATGGACGATCTGCGACGGGCGGACGTGATGGAGCAGGTCATCGGGCTCAAAAAGGCGATCCACGGATCGCGGCCATTCGCTTTGTCGTGGACGGTATTCGATAGGATCCGGGTGCTGGACGACGCCCGGAAAGCCGCCGGCGTCGAGCGCCCGGACGATCTTTGGTGGATGCTCGACGGCGTCGGCGAGATCGAGCGCGCAATCACCGCTGCGGGTTACGATGTCCGGCCGAGCCACGCCGACGGCCTCGCCTCCAACATCATGGTAAGCCAGGACGGGGCGGTTCAGCTCGTCGATTTCGACGACGCCCGCAATGTCGATCCCCTCTACGAGGTCGGCATTCTACTTAACGAGGCCTTTCCGTTCGAAGAAGAGATGCGGCCGGCGCTTGAGATGTTCGAGGGGTCGTTCCGTCAGGCTTCCCTCAACCGTTGCCGTGCATATGCGGCGGCGGACGATCTGATGTGGGGGCTATGGGGTCTGTTGTTGAACTCGACATCGCCGCGCGGCGACATCGAGTTTCTGAAATACGCGCAGTGGCGCCTGCTGCGCTGCCGGATGGCTCTTCGCCATCCGGACTTCGAACTGAAGTTGAGACGGCTTTGAGCGGCTGCAAGGAGGCCCTACATGATTGAGAAGCGGCCGGGCGAGGCGGTGAGCGAAGCCGAGCGGGAGATCGAGGCCGTCATCTGTGCCGTCGAACCATGGACCGGCCGCGATCTCCGCTACCGGCCGGTGCATGGCGGCATCAGCAATTCCAACTGGCGCGTTCGCATCGCGGGACAGTCAGAGAGCTATTTCGTGAAGGTTCCGGGCCGGGGCACCGAGATGTTCATCGACCGAAAAGCGGCGGCGGAGGCGAGCCGGCGCGCCCACTCGCTCGGTATCGGACCCGCGGTCTACGGCTATCTGGACGAACGCGGCGTCGAGATTGCCGATTTCATGGAGGGGCGGCGCTCCTGTACCAACCGCGATTTCCTCGACCCGGATGTACGCCGCTCGGTGCTGGGTCTCTACCGGCGCTTCAACGATTCGGGCCTGCTGTCGCTGACCAAGACGGTCTTCGACATGATCGACGAGCATGTCGATCAGGTCCGCGAGCTCGGAGGCGCGCTGCCGGCGGATTTTGCCTGGCTGCATCGCCAGTACCTTCTGGCGCGGGCGGCGCTCGAGGCTTCGGGGATCGACCTGGTTCCATGCTTCAACGATCCGATGCCCGGAAACTTCATGATCGCGCCCGACCGGTCGATGATGCTGATCGACTATGAGTATGCCGCAAACAACGACCGCTGTTACGAACTCGGCATCTGGTGCGGGGAAATGTTCTTCTCCGATGCGGTCGAGGCCGAAGTCATCGAGGAATATTTCGGCAGGTTTGACCCTCGGTTGAAGGCCCGGCTGGTCGTGCACAAGGTGCTCGCCGATGTGAAGTGGGGAACCTGGGCAATGGTGCAGAACGTCGTATCGGCGCTCGACTTCGATTTCTACAAATACGGGGCGTGGAAATATATGCGCGCGCGCTCGGTGATGCAGACCCCGCAATGGGTCGAGTATCTCAAGGCGGTCTGACGAGTGTCACGGGCGGAGCAATTCCCGGTTGGACGCAGACGGCATTGCAGTTAAGCCGCCATGGGTGATGGCCGCCATGTCTGCAGGGAGGGCTAGCGGCTGTCGTTGGCAATCAGTTTCGTCAGGCAACCACCCGCCTGGCTCCCTGGCACGCCGAGATCTCTGACACTGTCCATGTGGTTGCGGTTCGTGAGAACAAGCGACGTTACCGGCGAACCCCGCTGCAGCAGGTTCTGTTTGAATCGATCTGCTTGCTGATGGAAAGGCGGCGTCTCATTGGCTCCGACCAGAACCGTCGCCTTGGTTTGAGGATCATGCCGATAGGCAAGAGGTGTAAACATGGCGACTTCCTCATCGGTGATTCCAATCTCGTTGGCGAGAAAGGAGTTCTGGAGCGGTTTCAAATCGTAGAGCCCGCCGAGCAGAAGAGCTGCCCGCACATTCGAGGGGGTATTCTCGCTGTTGAACAGAAACGTTGAAAGATGTGCTCCGGCCGAATGACCGCTGACAGTCAGTTCTGCCGGGTTTCCGCCATGGTCGGCGATATGGGCGAGAACCCACTGCTTGGCGCGGCGCACCTGGTCGACGATCGTAGCCATTCTGACGTTGGGCATCAGAGCATAGTCGACGATGACGGCAATCGCACCCGCCTGGGTAATCGTCGTCGCGACGTATGAGTAGTCGCGCTTGGAGAACATTCTCCAGTAGCCGCCATGGATAAACATGTGCACCGGCAGGCCGCTTCTTTTGCCCGTGGGAAAGAACAGGTCGATGGTTTCGGTCTGATCCGGCCCATAGGCAACGTCCGCAGCCATTGGAATGGTTGCGCGAACGGCCTCGCTGCGGTGAACGATGTCCTGCACGATTTTGTCAAAATCCGCGACGTAGTCGCGGATGCGAAACGGATCGCTTTGCACTCTTCCTCCGCTCAGATGCTGATGGCGAGGTATTTCGCCTCCATGAACTCGGCAATGCCGTGATGCTGGCCGCCCTCGCGGCCGAGGCCGCTCTGCTTCACCCCGCCGAAGGGTGCTGCCGGATCGGACATCAAGCCGCGGTTGAGAGCGATCATCCCGGCTTCGATCTTGGATGCCACCCGCATTCCACGCGCAAGATCGCGCGTGTAGATGTAGGCGGCAAGACCGTATTCGGTGTCGTTGGCGCGCGCGATGACATCGGCTTCCGTCTCGAATCTCGAGATCGGCGCCACCGGCCCAAAAATTTCCTCATGCGCCATCTCCGCCTCGGCCGGGACGTCGCAGAGCACGGTCGGCGGATAAAAGTATCCCGTTCCCGAGCCTGCCTTGCTCCCGCACAGCACCCGCGCGCCACGGGCGACAGCATCGTTGACCAGCCGGCCGATCTTGTCGACGGCCTTCCTGGTGATCATCGGCCCGCACTCCGTGGCCGCGTCCGTGCCGGCGCCGACCTTGAGTGCCGACATCCGCCTGGCGAGGCTTTCGCCAAAGGCGTCATAAACGCCGGACTGGACATAGATGCGGTTTGCAGCCGTGCAGGCCTCGCCGGCGTTGCGCATCTTCGCCACCATCGCCCCGTCGACCGCCGCGTCGAGATCCGCGTCATCGAACACAAGGAATGGCGCGTTGCCGCCAAGTTCCATCGAACACGAAACCACGTGCTTTGCCGCCTCGGCCAGCAGAACGCGCCCGACACCCGTCGAGCCGGTAAAGGAGAGTTTCCGCACCCGCGGATCGGCCAGCATCGCGGCCGTCACAGGGCCGGGACTGGAGGTTGTCAGAACGTTCACCACACCTGGCGGAACGCCTGCTTCCTGGTAGAGCGCGGCAAGCGCGTAGGCCGTGAGCGGGGTCTCGCTGGCTGGCTTCAAAATTACCGTGCACCCGGCAGCCAAGGCGGGCGCGATCTTGCGCGTCGCCATGGCGGCAGGGAAGTTCCAGGGCGTGACAAGGACGCAGATGCCGATGGGCTCGTAATCGACCACGATCCGGTTCGTGCCGGAAGGCGCCATCCCGAATTCACCTGTGATGCGAACGGCTTCCTCGGCATTCCAGCGAAAGAATTCCGCAGCATAGGCGATCTCGCCACGTGCGTCCCGGAGTGCCTTGCCGTTTTCCAGCGAGATCAGGGTTGCCAGCGTCTCAGAACGTTGCGTCATCAGCTCGAAGCAACGTCTGAGGATTTCGGAACGCTTGCGGGGTGCCGTTGTGCGCCAGCCATCGGCGGCCTTGGCCGCAGCCTCCACGGCCGCCGCGGCATCTTCGATCGTCGCATCGGGAACGGCGGCGATCACCGCTTCCGTGGAAGGGTCCACGACCTGGATTTCCCTGCCGTCGGCGGATTGCCTCCATTGGCCGCCGATATACAAGCCGTGGGAGAATCTATGGAAGTCGGCAGTGTCCTGATCGTCCTCCAGCACCTGATGAGATATGTTCATGGCCTGCTCCTCGATTGCTCACATGACGTAGGTGGCGAGGTCGCCATCATAGGCTGCCTGGATCAGGCCCCGCATGGCTGCCAGATCGAATGGCCGCGGATTGTTCTTGATGAGACGGTCAATGCCGAGCGCCTGTTCGGCCGTCCAATCGAGCTTGTCGGCGGGAAGCCCGAGCTTGGCCAGCGAAGGCGTGATCCCGATCGCTCCAAACAGCCGGCCGATCTCGTCGATCGTCGCGTCGGCCATCTCACCGGCACTCCGGTCCCTCCCGTCGAGACCAAGGGCGAGGCCGATCTCGGCCATCTCGGCGGCCGCGGCGGCCCTGTTGTACTTCATGACATACGGCAACATGGTGGCGACACCCAGCCCGTGAGCGGTGTGGGTGAGGGCGCCGACCGGATATTGCACCGCGTGCGCCGCCGCCGTTCCGGCCGTACCGAACGCACAGCCGGCAGCAAGCGCGCCCATCATCACATCGGCCCGAGCGTCCTCGTCGGCGGGGTCGCTGTATGCCTTCTCGAGACTGCGGCCAAGCAGCTTGATCGCGAGCAGCGCAAAATGATCGGTCAGCGCGCTCTTTCCGATGAAGACATGCTGTTGCGGGAGGCTGGGGTCAGTGCCGCGCCTGACGGCGGTAAAAGCCTCGATTGCATGTGTCAGCGCGTCTGCACCCGCGATCGCCGTCAGTCCCGGGGGACATGTCATCGTCAGTTCCGGGTCGCAGATGGCGGCTGCCGCGATGAGATGCGGGCTGGAGATGCCGACCTTCAAGGCGCGATCCGGATCCGAGATCACCGCGACAGGGGTCACTTCCGAGCCGGTGCCGGCTGTCGTTGGCACCGCGATCACCGGCAGCGTCGGACTAGGCACCTTGAACTCGCCATAGTAGTCCTGGAGCAGGCCGCCGTGACTGATGAGCAATGCGGCGCATTTGGCCATGTCGAGACAACTGCCGCCTCCGATGCCGATCACCATGTCGGGCGCAAAATCCCGTGCCTCCTCGACGCAAACGGCAACTGTGTCTCGGGGAACGTCGGGCAGCACGCGGTCATGGACAAACACGTCGATCGAAGCGGCTCGCAGCGCCGCGACGATCTCCGCGAAAGGACGGGTTGCGGCAAAACGTTCGTCGGTACAGACGAGCGCACGACGCCCGAGCCTGGCCGCGACGGTCGCAATGACGTGGCGCTGTCCCTTCCCGAAGAGGATTTCACGCGGCAGCCTTACGGCAGCGAAAAGGCTCATGTTCTGCGTCCCTCGATGATGTTGGGAGTGGAAAGCGAAAGCTGGTCGAATTCGATCCAAAAGGTATCATCTATTAAATCGTATATGATATAGGATTGCATTGAGCGAAGCATCGTGTTAGCCAGTGATCCTGTCAAGAGGCAAAGATGCAGGTCACGAACTTAAGCAATGCCCGAGAAGTCGACCCGGCTAGCGGACGCATCCAGCGATCCAACAGTCTGGTGGAGGACGTGTATGAAGCGATCTTCGCGCAACTCATGTCGCTGAAGATCGCGCCTGGCTCGCGGATCACCGTCGACAGTCTGGTCAAGGAACTCGAAGTATCCCACACGCCAATCCGTGAAGCGCTTGGCCGCCTCGAAGGCGAAGGCCTTGTGCTGAAGACACATTTGATCGGCTACCGCGCCGCGCCGCAGATAACCAAGCGCCGATTTGACGAACTCTATGAGCTTCGCCTGCTGCTCGAGCCGCATGGGGCGGCCAAAGCAGCCGCATTGATGGATGAGACGAAACTTGCGGTGCTTCAGGAGTCCGCAGGGGGCATGGCGCGCCGCGAAGGCAAGGATGAACGCCTGCGTTACTCCAACTTTGCGCGGCAGGACGCCATTTTCCACGACAGGATCATGGAATTTGCAAACAATGATCTCGTGCGCCAGACTCTCGCTTTCCAGCATACGCACTTCCACATCTTTCGCCTGATGTTCCATTCGCGCGTTACCGAGGAAGCGCTCGACGAGCATGAGGCTATCCTGGCCGCCTTCGCTGCCTCCGATCCTGTTGCGGCGGAACAGGCGATGCGCCGCCATATCGAGCATTCTCGTGATCGTTTGTTGCTGGCGTTCGATTGAGACTGTCACGATGTCAGTCACCGTCCACATCGGGAGCGGCGCCGTCAAGCTGGAGGCACCGTTGACCCCGCAAGCAAACGCCCGGGAATGCCACGTCCCGGGTCCCCCTTTCTGAGACCCGCGCCGCCGGGCGAGTGCAATGCCCGCCTGACTTCCATCCACAAAACGAGGAAACCGACTATGCCAGGCAAGAAAATACTAATGTTGACCGGTGAGTTTACCGAAGAATACGAGATCTTCGTCTATCAGCAGGCGATGGAGGCCGTCGGCCACATCGTCCACGTTGTCTGTCCTGACAAGAACGCTGGAGACCTGATCAAGACGTCGCTTCACGATTTCGAAGGTGACCAAACCTACACCGAGAAGCCCGGCCACTATGCTTTGATGAACAAGACCTTTTCGGAGGCGGAGAAACAGCTCGACCAGTATCACGCCGTGTATTGCGCGGGCGGTCGTGGCCCCGAGTACATCCGCACGGATAAGCGCGTGCAGGCGATCGTCCGCCATTTCCACGAAAACAAGAAGCCGATCTTCACGATCTGCCATGGCGTACAGATCCTGATCGCGGTCGACGGCGTCGTGCGTGGCAAGAAAGTAGGTGCGCTGGCTGCCTGCGAGCCGGAAGTGACCCTCGCCGGTGGAACCTATATCGACCTGTCCCCGACTGAGGCCTATGTCGACGGAACGATGGTCTCGGCAAAGGGCTGGACCGCACTTGCCGCGTTCATCCGCGAGTGCCTGAAGGTGCTGGGAACGGAAATCCGCCACAACTGAGTCAATCCTTCCGATGCATCCCAGACGGGATGCATCGGTTCCTCCTCAGATCGTCCACGGCTCATGGCAACGCCTCCGTGCTCATGGGCAAGGCGACGAACGCATCGCTGCCGACATTGGCAACGACGCCCGCCGAAATGATCCAGACGGGGTTGTTTTGCCGCCCACGCGCATCTCGGCGATGTCGAGCGGCCCTTCCAGTAGATCGCAGCCTGCCCCAGCGGGCGGGGTTCGACGCCGGGTTGATTGATCTGGCCGAACAGACTGCTGGATTGCTCGGGCAGACCGAAATTCTTCCTATTTTGCGCCACCCTCTTTCAACGGAACCGTCCCCGATCCTCTGGTCAGTTCTCGAAGGAACGCCTGGACCAGATTTCTTGTTTCGTCTGCCCTGCGGTACGCGATCAGATGCCGCGAACTGAAGGTATAGGACCCGGGCTTGATCGCCCGCAACTCGCCGGCGTGGACCCATGACGATGCGAAATGAGCCGGCAGGAAGCCGATGAAATTCTCCGACAGGATCAGCATCAATTGTGCTTCCATGTGGATCACTGACGCGCTGGCCTTGGGATGCCCGACGAGATAGAGGTCGTCGAAATACCGATAGCTGCGTACAGAAAACCGCGCAGCGTGGATGGCGCTTTGGTCGATCCTTGAATCGGGCATTGCAAAAAGCGGGTGCCGTCGGCCGCAATAGAGAAAATGCGGCTCGCCGCAATAATCCCGGTAAACGACACCGGGCGCTTTCTGCGACAGCGGCCCGATGACGATGTCGCGGCCGCCATCAGCGACTTGCTGCTCAAGCTCGGATGGCGTGCCAAGCGATAGGTCGATGAAAACATCGGAATCAGGACCCATGAAGCGTCTGAGGGCATGCTGGATGCCCAATTCACTGCTTGTGAACACGCCATCGGACGTGCCGATCCGCAACCGGCCGGACAGGCTGCCGCTAGCTGCGCTGATGCGGTGTCCGAAATCGTCGAGATCGCGAAACAGTTTCTGCGCCGCGTCGTAGGTCGCCTGTCCGACCTCGGTCAGGCGGAACTTTTTGCGTCCGCGATGGCAGAGCTGGGCGCCGATGCGTTTCTCCAACTCCGCAAGATGCGTGCTGAGCGTCGGCTGCGACAGGTTGAGGGTGATCTGCGCGTCGGCGAAGCCGCCTGAATCGGCCAGCGCCACGAAGACGCGCAGCAGGCGGATGTCGATGTTGTCCAAACGACGCATGGCTTGTCCCTCGAACGGCGATACATCGACATTATTCGATGTAAAATTCTAAATAAACTCATTTACATCAATGCTTGAAATCGCGAGCCTGCGCGGAACAAAAATGGGGAACAATCATGAAATCGTCACTCCGCATCGCGTTGTCCGCAGCACTGGTGCTCGCCAGTTCGCAGTTCGCCTTCAGCGCCGACCAGATACGCATCCTTGCTCCGACGTGGCTGGGATTTGCACCTGTCCACATCGCCGGCGACCTGGGCTGCTTCGCCGGCAAAGACCTAGATGTCAGCATCAAGTTCGAGGATGACCTCACCAACGTCATGGCAGCGATGGCGCGCGGCGACATCGAGATGCAGATGCGCTCCGTCGGCGAATATCAGGGGCGCCCGCGCGACGCCTCCACACCGGGCATCATCATCGGCACGATCGATGAATCCGTCGGCGGCGACGGCATCATCACCGACGACCAGATCAAGACGGTGGCGGATCTCAAGGGCAAGGTCGTCGCTGCCGAACCGAACATTCCCTCACGCCTGTTGCTCCAGATGGAGCTGAAGCAGGCGGGACTGTCACTGAAGGACCTCCAGATCAAGGACATCGCAACGGCCGACACGGGCGCGGTTTTCGTCGATGACTCGATTGCCGCGATCGCGACCTATGAACCGTTCATGTCGCAGGCGCTGAAGGCCTCGACCCGTCCGGGTGCTCGCATGCTGGTCTCGTCCAAGGATCATCGCGGCATCATCATCGATGCGATCATCGTCCGCAACGATGACTTCAAGGCGAACCCGGACAAATACGCGAAGTTTCTCGGCTGCATCTACGAGGCCGTCGATTTCCTGAAGGCCGAGCCGGGAAAATTCGCCGATATGGCCTCCAAGCATTTCGGCCTGACGCCGGCTGAGGTGACCGAGATCGTCGACTCCAGCCTATCCTACACGACGCTCGCCGAATCTCTCGCCTACATGGGCAAACCGGGAGAAAAAGGCACGCTCCACAGCATCTTCGATACGGTGATGGACCTCAACCTGGAGAACGGCGCTGCCGACAACAAGCTCGTGGCGACGGACCAGATCGACAATTCGGTGATCAACAAGGTGTCGGCTAAGTAACGGCAATGGACCAGGTCCGGCGGTCCGCCTTCCGGCGGCCGCCGGCGGCCATGCCATGCCGGCATCCGGGGATAGTGATCTTGTTCAGCAGTCTGTTTGTTTTTCGCGGCCGAGCTTCGCCGATGGCGGAATCCGCCGTCAGCGTTGCGGCGGCCGCCCTGGTCGTCGCGGGTTGGGAGCTGGCGGCACGCGCGGGCATTATTGCGCCGCAGTTCCTCCCCTCACCAAGCCGCGTCGTCATCGCCTTGTGGACGATGCTGACCGAGCAGAACCTCGTCTGGCATGTCGTGGTTTCGACCACACGTGTGTGGATCGCCTTCCTGCTCGCCGCGGCCATGGCCATCCCGATCGGCATCATGATGAGCAGCTACCGGATTGTCGGAGCCGCACTCGAGCCGATGATCGATTTCATCCGCTATCTTCCGGTTCCCGCACTTGTGCCACTGTCCATCATCTGGTTCGGCGTCGGCGAGGAGACCAAAATCTTCCTGCTCTGGCTGGGCACTTTCTTCCAGCTCGTGCTTCTCGTGGCCGACGACATGCGGCGGGTACCACATGAGTTCGTCGAGGTCGCCCGCACCGTCGGCGCCAGCTCGAGGCAAGTGATGACCGATGTCGCCTTGCGCTGGATGGGGCCGACCCTGATTGACAATCTCAGGATCACGCTCGGCTGGTGCTGGACATATTTGATCATCGCCGAGATTGTCGCGGCCGATTCCGGCATCGGCTACGTGATCTGGACGGCGCGCCGCTTCGTCAAAACGCCCGAAGTAATGGCAGGCGTCGTCGTCATCGGGCTGATCGGCCTCATCACCGACCAGCTGCTTCGCCTGCTTCACCGCCGGCTCTTCCGGTATCTGTGAGGGATAGGTCATGGCGAGCGGCTACATTCAGTTCGTCGATACGGCCAAGTCCTTCGGCCCGGTCGATGTCGTGCGAAAAACCGATCTTGGTCTCGACCGCAATTCGCTGGTGGTCTTCCTAGGCCCATCGGGTTGCGGCAAGACAACCTTGATGCGGATGGTCGGCGGCCTCGACGAACCGAGTTCGGGCTCGATCGTGCTCGGCGGCGAAAAAGTTGTCGGACCGGATCGCCGGCGGGGCATGGTGTTCCAGTCCTATTCGTCGTTTCCCTGGCTGACTGTCGAGAAGAACATTGCCTTCGGCATGCGCTACAGGAAAGATATTGGCGCGGCCGAGAAGGCCGAGCGGATGCGCCATTATCTCGAATTGTTCGGGCTTGCCGACTTCGCCGGCTCCTATCCGAACCGGATTTCGGGCGGCATGCGCCAGCGCGTGGCCATAGCGCGCACGCTCGCCGCCGGTTCGGATGTGCTGTTGATGGACGAGCCTTTCGGTGCGCTCGACGCGCTGACGCGCGAGCGCCTTCAGGTCGAGCTGCGGCAGATCCAGATTCGCGAGGAAAAGACCGTCATCTTCGTCACCCACGACGTGGAAGAAGCGGTGTTCCTCGCCGACCGGATCATCCTGTTTTCGCGCCGGCCGGCCTCGGTCGTAGCCGACATCGACGTGGCGGCCCAGCTTGGCCCGCAACGGCCATTGGAAATCCGGGAAACGCAGAAATTCTTCGAGCTGCGCAACAAGGTCCTGCATCTGATCCGCAACCAGACAGGAGTGATCGCATGAGCCTGTCCTTCTACGGAAAGTCGGTCGTGATCACCGGGGCCAGCCGTGGCATCGGGCTCGGCATCGCTAAGGGTTTTGCGCAAGCCGGCGCCAGCCTGCATCTCATCGCCAACGAAGCGGCTGTGCACGAACGGGCGCGTGAATTGGGCGCCACCAGCACGGAAGCCGATATTGCCGATCGTTCGGCCGTCGCGGCAGCTTTCGAACCTGTCGCTCGCATAGACGTGCTCATCAACAATGCCGGCCTCGAACTGATGACGCCGATCACCGACAGCGGCGACGATGTCGAAGCCGCCTTCCGGCGCATCATCGAGATCAATATCATCGGCACGGCGCTCGTCACGGCGCGTGCTCTGCCGCGCATGCAGGCCGGCGGTTCGATCGTCAACACGTCATCGATCTGGGGCCGCGTTGCCGAGGCGCAGTTCGGTGCATACGTTGCCTCCAAGCACGCCATTATCGGCCTGACGAAGACTTGGGCCAAGGAACTCGGGGCCAGGGGCATCCGCGTCAATGCGGTCTGTCCCGGATGGGTTCGCACGGATGCGTCGATGCGCTCGCTCGGCCGCATGGCCGAGAGAGACGCCGTCAGCGAGGCAGCACTGCTCGAAAGCATCGTCGGTGCGCAGGCGCTGCCGGGCCTGATGGAGCCGGCCGACATCGCGGGCACCTATCTCTTCCTGGCGTCGGAACTCGCAGCCAACATCACCGGGCAGTCGCTTGGTGTCGACAGGGGAGAAGTGCCTTGGTAAGCCCGCTTCACGGAAAACGCGCGCTGGTCACTGGCGCAGCCAGCGGTATCGGCCGCGCCACCGCGCGCGCCTTGCGCGAGGCCGGGGCGACGGTTCTGGGCCTCGATCTCGAGGCGTCAGAGGGCGATATCCCGATTCTTGCCTGCGACCTCGCCAGCGAAACCGACATCATTGCCGCGGTCGGGCAGGGCAGGGAACGGATTGGCGGCTATGACATCCTCGTCAACAATGCCGGCATCCTGCAGGAAGCACCGCTTGGCGGGATTTCGCTCGATCATGTCGACCGCATGTTCGCGGTCAATGTGCGGGGCGCGATCATCGTGGCGCGGGAAGTCCTGCCGCATCTTCCCGAGGGCGGACGCATCATCAACATCGCCTCCGAGCTCGCCTATCTCGGCCGGTCGGGCGCTTCGGTCTACTGCGCGACGAAGGCGGCGTTGCTCGGCCTTACCCGCTCCTGGGCGCGCGAACTTGCGCCCCGCATCCTGGTCAACGCCGTGGCGCCCGGGCCGACCGACACGCCGCTTCTTGGCTTCGACGCGCTGACCGAGAGCCAACGCGCGCTGGAAACAACACACCCGCTGGGGCGGATCGGACGGCCGGATGAAATCGCCGCCGCGGTGGTGTTCCTGGCCGGCCCCGGCGCAACCTTTTTCACCGGACAATGCCTGGGCGCCAATGGTGGCGCGGCGATGCTTTGAGAAGAGATGATCATGAAAGACCGCGTTTTCCTGGCTGAGCTGTCGTGGCCCGAGGCTAAGGAGCGGATCGCCGCCGGCGCTCCCGTCTTCCTGCCGCTCGGCGCGACCGAACAACACGGCCACCACATGGCGATGAATGTCGATGTGGTGATCCCGACCGCTATCGCCGAAAAGGTGGCGGCGCAGGTCGGAGGGCTAGTGGCGCCGACGATCGCCTACGGCAACCGCTCGCAGCCCCGGTCAGGCGGCGGCCCAGCCTTTCCCGGTACGATCAACATCACCGCACAGACTTTCTCGCTTCTGGTCAAGGATGTGATCTGCGACCTGTATCGCCAGAAGGTCCGACGCATCGTTGTGCTCAACGGCCATTACGAGAATATCGGGCCGTCGATCGAAGGCATCGAACTGGCGCTCGACGCCATTGGCCGCGAACGTGCGACGGACCTGACGATCCTGCGCGTCGATCACTGGGACATGGTGCGCGGCGAAACGCTGGCGAAAGTGTTCCCCGACGGCTATCCCGGCATCGAGCTGGAGCATGCGAGCGTGATCGAGACGTCGATGATGCTGGCGCTGCGCCCGGAGCTCGTCGACCTCGGCAAGGCGCTGCATGACGGTCCCGCGCAATTCCAGCCCTATGACCGCTATCCCAGGCCGGCCGAGGACGTGCCGCCGTCGGGCGTCCTTTCGTTGACCGAGGGCTCGTCGGCGGAAAAGGGCCGATGGCTGCTCGACGACTGCGAGACGCGGCTCGCCAACATCGTCAAACGTGAATTCTTCTGAGGTGACGAGAACATGAACAGCAATTTCTTCCAGCCGGTCGACGCCGCCGCAGTTCCCCGCTTCGCCGGGCTTTCGACCTTCATGAGACTGCCCGCCGTGGCAAGTGCCGAGGGGCTGGATATCGCACTCGTCGGTATACCGTGGGATGGCGGTACGACCAACCGCGCCGGCGCGCGCCATGGTCCGCGCGAGATCCGGAACCAGTCGAGCCTGATGCGGCGGGCCCATCACGTCTCGGGAACCGAGCCGTTCAGCATCGCCAACGTTGCCGATGTCGGCGATCTGTCGGTCAATCCGATCAATCTCCTGGACGGTCTGAAGCGCATCGAGGACGGCATCGCAGCGATTGTCGCAGCGGGCGCCATTCCGCTTGCTGCCGGCGGCGATCATCTGACGACGCTGCCGGTGCTGCGTGCGGTCGCGCGCGATGCGCCGGTCGGCATGATCCATTTCGACGCGCATTCCGATACCAACGACCGCTATTTCGGCGACAATCCCTACACGCATGGCACACCCTTCCGGCGGGCCATCGAAGAGGGCCTGCTCGATCCCAAACGTGTCGTCCAGATCGGCATCCGCGGTTCAATCTACGAGCCCAGCGAGCACGATTGGGCGGTCGCTCAGGGCATCCGCATCATTTACATGGAGGAATTTGTCCGGCGCGGCGCGGCCAGCGTTATGGAAGAGGCACGCGGCATTGTCGGCAGCGGTCCTACCTATGTGACCTTCGACATCGACTGCATCGACCCCTCGATGGCGCCCGGCACCGGCACCCCCGAGCTTGGCGGCTTCACCACCCGCGAAGCGCAGGAAATGGTCCGCCTTCTCGACACGGTGGCCATAGTCGGAGCTGATGTCGTGGAAGTGGCACCGCCGTTCGATCTTGGCGGGATGACGGCGCTGGCGGGGGCAACGATGATGTTCGAACTGCTGTGCGTGATTGCCAAGTCCGTCGCTGCAGGCAGGGTTCGGCTGGCCTGAGAAGGTCACGGCTGCGTCGGCCGCGTGGCGGCCGCCAGGGCGTCCATGTCGTCGTAGAGCGCCTGGCTGTGGTGGTAGAGCCGGTCGAAAACCGGTTGGGTGCGCCTGTAGGTCTCGGCCCATCTGGGGTCCGGCAGGATTTCGGCGCCGTAGCTCACGAAACGCTCGGCCGCCTGCTCGACGCGCGCGAAGCGGCCGGTCGCCGTCGCGGCCATCGCGGCACAGCCGACAATGCCGCATTCGGGCTCCCGCGGAACCAGGATCGGAATGTTGAAGGCACTCGCCTTGATCTTCAGCCAGAGTTCAGTGCGCGCGCCGCCACCCGCGGCGATAACGCGCTCCAGCGGCTTGTTTGACGCGTGTTCCATGATGCGGATGTGACGCGTCATGGCAAAGGCGACGCCTTCCAGGATCGAGCGGTGCAGATGCTCCATGCCATGCGCGGCGCCCAATCCGAAGAACTGTGCGCGGGCGTTGCGATGACGCCCCAGGCGCTCGCCGGTGAGAAAGGGCATAAAGAGCAATGCGTCGCAACCGGCAGGTGCCTCGGCAGCGTGGGCGACGATCTCGTCATAGGACAGCGCGTTGCCGTGGAAGGCGCGGCGTGCCCAGCGCATGCCGTCGCCGCCCGTCTCCAGCAGCACGAACTGCGCCCAGTTGCCTTCGATCGTCGCAACGTTCGAGATCTCCGGGTCAAGCAGCGGCTTCTCCGCGACCGCCGTGATGATGGCGCCCGTGCCGGTGCTGTCGGAACCCATTCCCGGCCGACAAGCGCCTGAACCGAGCAGTGCCACCGGATAGTCGGCACCGCCGACCAGGACGGGGGTTCCAGACTTCAGGCCCGTGTCGCGCGCCGCCTGTTTGGTGACGTGGCCGACGACATCCAGCGGGTTGCGGATCGGCGGCAGCTTGGCGGCGTCCAGACCCATGCGCTCGATCATCACCGGCGACCAGTCGAGCCGCTCTGGGTTCATGAGGAAGCTACAGGAGGCGTCGCCAGTATCCATGGCAATCTCGCCGGTCAGCCGGTAGTTGATGTAATCCTTCGGCATGATGGCGACTGCGCTGCGGGCGTATGCGGCGGGATCGTTGTCTCGGACCCATTGCAGTTTGAAGCCCGGCCATGCGGGGGTCGGCGTGTTGCCGCTTTCAGGCAGGTAGCTGTCCGGCTCATTTTCTTCTTCGAAGCGACGTACGAGATCAACGGAGCGCTTGTCGTTCCAGAGCGGTGCGGTCTCGCGGGTCAGCGCTCCGTGCGCGTCGAGCAGGACCAGCCCGTGCATCTGCCCGCAGACGCAGATGGCGGAGATGCGTTCGCGGGCGCCATCGACGCGGTCCAGCACCGTTTTGACGCTCGTTCGCGCACCCTCCCACCAGTCGACCGGCCGCTGTTCGGCCCAGCCGAACTCCGGCACGATCTGGTCGTGCTCTCGCGACGCAAGTTCGAGGATCTTGCCGCTGACATCGACCAGTGCGGCGCGGACGCTGCCGGTGCCGACATCGATGGCGAGGAAAAGCTCGCCGTTCATTTCGACACGGTTCTGAGATGGGCAAGCATGTGATCCTCTGTCTATTGGTCAGAGCGAGCGCGGCGTGGCGAGAATGCGTTCCATGGCATCAGCCCTTCGCCGCTTCGATAGCGATGCGCGAAATCTCGTCGAAATCCCGCCCCGACACCGGGATCGGGATGTCGAAGACTTCTGCGATCACCTGCGTCCAGCCATGCAGGAAATACGTCCAACCGTCCTCGATCTGCAACTGCTGTCTGGCCTGCTGCCGCCTTGCCTGGTCAAGGAAGATCAGGTCGCCACGATAATTGAGATCCCAGGCTATGCCGCGCTTGGGGAACACGCCGTCATCGGTGATCGGCGAGCCTGGGGCGTCCTTGCCAAGTCCCGTCGCGTTGATCACCAGCGAGCCGGGTTTCAGCGCCGCCAACGTCTTGTCGTTGATCTCGGGCCGGTCGGCGAGGACATACTCGATCTCGATCGTCGGCATCATGTCTTTGTGGATGCGCTCGATTTCGTCGAGACGCGGCTGCGAACGGTCGGTGACAATGATGCGCGAAGGCACGTCGGCGCGCTTGCGCATCAGGTGCCAGGTGATCGCAATCGTCGATCCGCCGGCGCCCATGGACAGGACTTCTGCATCGGTGTCCGCGAAGTATCCCGCCGGGATGAAACCATCGATCGCAAGGCCCGAAGAGATCGGATCCTTGGCATGGCAGATGAGTTTGCCGCCCCGCTTTGATAGGCAGCTGGTCTCGTGCATCAGGCGAGCATGCGGATCGATGACGTCGAACAGGTCGCGCGCCGCGTTGAAGAGATCGATCTTATGCGTGGTGACGAGCGCGCCGAGCGACAGCGGGTCGGATTTTATGAAGGAGACGACCTCACGGTAGGCCTCCGGATCGGCATGAAGTGGAAAGTCGATGCCCTTGAGAACCGCATCCTTCAGCCGGAGGTGGCGCGCCCATGCGGGGAAAACCCGTATGATCGAACTGCTCGTCGTCGTGACGCCGATAAAATAGAACGTCGGCTGGGTAGCCGGCCGGCGGCTCATTTGCCGATCTCCCGGATTTCGCTCGTGCGCAGCGCAAAAGCAGCAGTGCGAAGTGAAGCAGCGATCTCGAAGGAAGCCTTCATGCCGGCACCGTGCGGGATTGTTGCCCATAGAGGGCGGAGATCAGCTTCGCATCACGCGGTCGCCAATCCGGATTGTCGACTTCCTTCCAGCCTCCATCGCCGGCGACCACGCGCGAGCGCATGCCTCCCGATCTTGCGATGATCTCGTAGTCCTGCCCTGAATCGGCGGGGTAGCAGAACAGCATCACCAGATCGTCTTCCCCAACATTGATCGAGCGGTGGACCCAGAAAGGGGGGACGTAACAGACGGTCTGGGCTTCGACGGGCAGGATCCGGACCTCGCCCTCCGGCGATTCCATCAGCATGAGGCCGTGCCCCTTCTGGCCATAGTAGATCTCGGGCCGGTCGGCCTGCTTGTGGATGTGACCGCGTGTCATGAAATACTCGTCGCCGACCTTGCCAGGCGCCATGCGCGTGACGCCGAAAATCAGATCGCCCGACTGCTCGGTCGGCCGGAACTCGGAGACCTCGTAGACGATGCGCTCGCCCCATGCCGCGCGCATGGCCTCGAAGGCGGCGGCGTCCGCATAGAGCCCATCCAGATCGCGGAAGCGTTTCTGGTAGTTGCCGGTTGCATTTCCCATCGCGCCGGTCGACAGATCGACCTTGCATCCGGTCGGCTCAAACAATCTGGTCAAGGGACTACCTCATATTGCTTTGCTGTGGTGGCGGCGCTGATCTGGCCGGCTCCTGCTTTCGACAAGAACCACACTTGCTTTGCAGGGCACGATTTGCTCTCCCTATGCGGACCAGCTTGGAGGTTGCTGGATTATGGCAGATTTCGACTACGAGGCACACGACAGTAGGTTGGGCGTTGTCGTCATGCCGCACCCGCCGCCTTAATTCGAGAGAACCGCCTTGCTCCTCCAAGTCGCCTTCGACAAGCCTGAACACCTGGCCCTGCTCCCGCAGATGAAGGCGTTCGCCGACATTATCGAGATCGGCACGCCGTTGCTGAAACGCCTTGGCCTCTCCGCCATCACCACGGCGCGCGAGCTCTGCCCGGACGTCATGGTGTTGGCTGATACCAAAACCGTCGACGGCGGCCAGCTCGAGGCCGATATGGTATTCGGCGCCGGTGCCGCGTTCATGACGGTGCTGTCGTGTGCTTCGTCCGCCACGCATGACGCGGTGGGAAGACGTGCCGCCGCCTTCGGCGCGACGGTCATCGTCGACACCATCACCGAGACGGGCAAGGCAGAATTGCTTCCTTTGAATGCTGTCTTCCCCGAAAGCTTCGGCTATGTCGCGGTCCACTCGCCAACCGACGCGCGGCTGGCGGGCAACACCTCCACCTCACATATCGACGCCGTGAAAAAGATGCACGATCGCGGCTTTCTGGTTTCGCTCGCCGGCGGGATCGGCCCCGACACGCTGGAAGCGGTGATCGCAGTCGAGCCGGAAATCCTCGTGGTCGGCAGCGCCATCACAGAATCCGCAAGCCCGAAAGAGATAGCACGATGGATTCGCGACAGATTGCCCAATCCAGGCCGTGGCTGGCCGTGGGACAGGAGATAACCGACCTTCTTGGCCGGATCGACGTCGACGCCTTTGCAAGGCTGGTGCAGGCGTTCGATGACCCCGATCAGCGATGGTTCTTTTCCGGGCAGGGACGCTCCGGCCTTGTCGCGCAGATGGGCGCGATGCGGTTCATGCATCTTGGCCGAACGGTGCATTTTGTCGGTGAGGTATCGGCGCCCTCGATACGCAGGGGCGATGCGCTGCTGATCGTCTCCGGCTCTGGGGAGACGCCGGTCAGCACAGGCTTTGCCCGCATCGCCAAGGCGGAGGGTGCCAAGGTCGTTACGCTGACGCATGAGCCGGCGGGGACCCTGGCCGGCATTGCCGACGTCACGCTGCATGTCCCTGTCGGGGAATCGAAACAGTTTGGCGGCAGCCTGTTCGAGCAATCCTGCCTCGTCCTGCTCGACAGCGTTGTGCTCGGCCTGGCGCAGCAGATACCCGACGCGCACAAGCTGATGTTGTTCCGCCACACTAATTTGCAATGACTGGGCACCCCGGGCACGCCCGAGGGCATGCTTTTGAGCGACATGCATCAGCTGGAAGCCCGGCTGGGCACCTCATCTTCCGTTGCGGCAAGGCACTGGACTCGCTGTGCGATGCCGATATTGTACTTGAGGAGCGTTGGTGCCGTGCTCTGGCGACGGCAACCGACGGGGAGGATGCCGACGGCTTGGTCCGCAGGAACAGGTCCCGGTCAATATGGGAGGAAGTCTGATGAGAATTGGGGTCTTTCTGGCCGGCGTTTCGGCTTTTGCCGCGCTGGTTGGCGCACCTGCCTTTGCGCAGGACAAACCGTTTGCGGGCGTTACCGTGAACGTCATTACGCAGACCGGGGCGATTCAGGAGCCGCTACAGAGGCGCGCGCCCGAGTTCGAAGCGCTCACCGGCGCCAAGATCAATGTCATCGCGGTGCCTTTCTCGGATCTCTATCAAAAGATACTCACCGACTGGGCGAGCGGCACCAACTCGGTCGATGCCGGGGTGTTCGCCCCGCAATGGATGGTCGACTACATTGCCGGCGGCTACCTCGAGGACCTGACGCCGCGGGTCGAGGCCGACAAGGACATCCAGCAGGACGATGTGGGCGCGTTCTTCCGAGACTTCTCCGAGAAGTACAGCGGCAAGACCTACATGATCACGCTCGATGGCGACTTCCACATGATGTACTACCGCAAGGACGTGCTGGAAGCGGCCGGCCTGGCGGTGCCGAAAACTTGGGACGAATATCTCGAGGTCGCCAAGGCCACGCATGGCAAGGACATGAGCGGCGATGGCACGCCGGATTTCGGCTCGTGCATCGCCAAGAAGCGCAACGCGCAGAGCTATTGGTTCGTCACCGATGTGGTCGGCTCGATGACCCAGTCCAAGGGAACCAGCCAGGGCACCTTCTTCAACACCAAGGACATGACGCCGCTCGTCAACAACGACGCCTTCCGCAAGGCGCTCGACTTCCTGTCTGAATCGACCAAATACGGCCCGCCGGACGAGCTGAATCTCGATGTCAGCGATACAAGGCCGCTCTTCGCTTCCGGCCGCTGCGCGCTGAACCTCGACTGGGGCGATGTAGGCACGATCTCGATCGATCCGGCCCAGTCCAAGGTGATGGGCAAATGGGGCGCGGCGATCATGCCCGGATCCAAGGAGGTCCTGAACTGGGACACCGGCAAGCTAGAGGCTTGCACGGCAGAAAACTGCCCGCACGCGATCGACGGCGTGAACCATGCACCCTTCGCAGCTTTTGGCGGCTGGGGCGGCGGCATCAACGCGGCGGCCGATCCGAAGGTAAAGGACGCCGCCTACGCCTACTTCTCGTTCATGACGCAGCCGGCACAGTCGAACGCCGACGTGACCGTCGGCGGCACCGGCTTCAACCCGTATCGCACTTCGCAGCTCAGCTACAGCGACCTTTGGAAGAAGGCCAACATGAGCGAGGATGAGGCCAAAGTGTACCTGGGCGCGATCAACGACAGCATGAGCAGCCCGAACATGATCCTCGACCTGCGCATCCCACAAAATCAGAAATACCAGCAGGTCGTGCTCGACGAAGCGGTCTCGCGCTTCCTTGCCGGCGAAATCGACAAGGAAGCGACGGTTTCGGCGGTCGAGGAAGGCTGGAATGAGCTGAACGACGAGATTGGCAAAGACAAGCAGCTCGAACTTTACAAGGCGACTATCGGCGCCAAATAGGTGGCCAAGCAATCGACCCGGCGTGGCATCGGTCCGCGCCGGGTCTCATGCCTGCCCCACATTCCCGGGTTATGATGACCGCAACCGACACTATGCCAGAAGCTGCCGACCGCCGCAGCTGGGCCGAATGGCTGGACGGTCACTCGGGCCGGATCATGGTGCTGCCAGCCGTCGTCGTGCTTCTGTGCTTCGCGATTTTTCCGCTCATCATCTCGGCCTATCTCGCGCTTTCGCGCTTTGCGCTCGCGCCGGGCGGATTCACGCTGAAATTCATCGGACTTGTGAACTTCCGCAAGCTGCTGGTCGGCTCGCAGCAGTATCACTTGCTCGGCAAATTCGGCACGTTCGGTTTTGTCCAATCCGCTTTGCTGGCGTTGGTCGCGGCAGGGCTGCTTTTTCTTCTCGCCCGCTATCTCTGGCGTGGCAGGCCGACCATCGCCGGCGTGATTGGTCGCCTTCTCACGACGGCAATGGCTATGGGCCTGGCGGTTCTCGCGCTGGCCACCATGGCACCGGGCGGCGTGCCGGGAACTGTCGTCAACACGCTTCTCTACGTGTTCGTCGGTGTGTCCGTGCAGTTCGCACTGGGGCTGGGCCTCGCGCTCCTCTGCGGCCAGCCAATTCGCGGCAGGAATTTCTTTCGCGTCCTCTTCTTCATCCCGCTGATGGTGACCCCGGTTGGCATCGCCTACACGTTTCGCATGCTCGCCGACATGCAGAAGGGCCCCTTCGCCCCGATCGTGCGCGCTTTCGGCATCAGCGAGTGGTCGTGGGCCACAGAGGCCTGGTCGGCGCGGCTGATGGTGTTGGTCGGCGATACCTGGCAGTGGACGCCGTTCATGTTCATCGTGCTGCTGGCGGCCGTTGAGAACCAGCCGCGCGACCAGGTCGAGGCGGCGCGGCTCGACGGAGCCAACGGCTTCCAGATTTTTCGCGACATTACCTGGCCGGCGATCGCGCCGATTGCCGCTACCGTCGTGCTGATCCGGCTCATCGAGGCTTTCAAGATCGTCGATCTGCCGAACGTGCTCACCGGCGGCGGTCCCGGCCTGGCGACGGAATCGATGACGCTCCACTCCTTCATTTCCTGGCGTACCCAGGATCTCGGCGGCTCGGCCGCTGTCGGTTACATGCTCCTCTTCATCTCGACCATCGTATGCGTCTCGTTCTTCAATTTTGTGGTCCGGCCGGCGCGCCGGTTCGAAGCATGAGCGCCGAGCCGCGCTCGCTGGCGCGCCGGCTGTTCGAGCCGGCCTCGATCGACAGCCAGGCACCGGTCGCCAGGATCGTGACCTATGCGCTGCTGTTCCTGTGGACGCTCGTTGTGGTGATTCCTCTGTACTGGGTGTTCATCACATCCTTCAAGGGGCCGGGGGAGGTCGACAATGGGCCGTTCTATCTCCCGTTCGTCGACTTTGCCCCCTCGCTGCAGGCATGGGACTTCATGCTCGTGCAGAATTACACGCTGCGCCCTTACATGAATTCGGTCGTTGTCGCGGTGGCGAGCACGCTGCTCGCAGTCCTGATCGGCTCGCTGGCGGCCTACGCGCTCGTGCGTATCCGCTTCCAGGTGAAGCTCGTCGCCGTTGCGCTCTTCTTGATCCTCCTCACCGCAATCATCGTCGCGGTGGCCACTTTCGGCGTGCAGTGGGAGATCGCCGTTGCCGTGGCAGCCGCTCTCTTCATCATCGCGCTGTTCACGCTTGTTGGACGCACGAGGCTTGCTGTCGGCAACAACGACATTGAATTCTGGATCATCTCCAACCGCATCATGCCGCCGATCGTCGCCGTGTTGCCGATCTACGTGATGTTCCAGCAGATGCGCCTGCTTGACACACAGGTGGCGCTGATCGCCACCTACACCGCCATCAACCTGCCGATCGTCGTGTGGCTGACTCGCGATTTCTTCGCCGGCATCCCGCTCGACCTTGAGGAGAGCGCACAGATAGACGGGGCCTCCAAGTTCCGCGTTTTCTTCACCATCGCGCTGCCGCTGGTGCGATCCGGCTTGGTCGCGACCTTTCTGCTGGTGCTGATCCTTGCCTGGAACGAGTATCTGCTGGCCCTCTTCCTTTCCAATGCCGACGCGCAGACGATGCCGGTGCTGGTATCGGCACAGAACACGACGCGCGGGCCGCAATGGTGGAACATGTCGGTCTTGATCACCGTGATGATCGCCCCCGTGATCGTCATCTCGAGCATCCTGCAGAAGCACATTGCGCGCGGGCTGCTGGTCGGCGCAGTGAAGGGCTAGTCGATATGCGGGTCACCCTGTCCGATATCTACAAGTCCTTCGGCGCGGTCGAGGTGGTCAAAGGGCTCGACCTGGAGATCCAGGACGGCGAGTTCCTGGTGCTGCTCGGCCCCTCGGGCTGCGGCAAGACGACGGCGCTGCGCATGGTCGCCGGGCTTGAATCGGTGAGTTCCGGCCGCGTCCTCATCGGCGACCGCGACGTCACCCATGTGCTGCCCAAGTATCGCGACGTGGCGATGGTGTTCCAGTCCTACGCGCTCTATCCGCATATGACCGTTGCGGAGAACATCGCATATCCGCTGAAGCTGCGGGGCGTGCCGCGCACTGAACGCGACGCCTCCGTCCGCAGCGCCGCCGTCAAGGTCCACCTCGAGGAGTTCCTCGACCGCTATCCACGGCAGCTTTCCGGCGGTCAGCGGCAGCGCATCGCGCTTGCCCGCGCCATGGTGCGGCGGCCGAGCGTCTTCCTGATGGACGAGCCGCTCTCCAATCTCGACGCCAAGCTGCGCGGCCACATGCGCTCGGAGCTGAAGCGCCTGCAGGCTGATCTGGGCGTGACGACGATCTACGTCACCCACGATCAGATCGAGGCCATGACCTTGGCTCACCGTGTTGCCATCATGAACCGTGGCGTTGTGCAGCAGATCGCGACACCCCGACAGATCTACGACGATCCGGCGAACCTGTTCGTCGCTGGCTTCATCGGCTCACCGCCGATGAATTTTCTCCATGGCGAGCTGGTCGAGGGTACCTTCGTGTGTGCGGAAGGACGATTTGCGACCAGCGTTGCCGAGAGCCGGAAAAAGGTCACTGCCGGCCTTCGGCCCGAGGATTGCCGGGTCACGGGCCCATCGGAGGGCAAGATTGCGGCACGGGTCTACGCTGTGGAACTGATCGGCGATCATACCTTGATCACCTGCCAATTCGGTGGGGCCACCGTAACCGTCAAGGCCGATAAATCGGCGCACTACGACATGGATGAGCCGATCGGCATCACCTTCCAGGACACCGCCGTCTTTCTGTTCGATTCGGAAACCGGGGGCCGCATCGGCGGCCGCGTCCGTGGACAGGCAGCCGCGTGACGTTCGCTAATTCTCCTCCACGAACACCTCTTCGCGCTTCTTCTTGACCGCCGGCAGGAAGACGATGACGAGCACGGCGAGCGCGATGAAGAGCAGGCCGGCGCTGATCGGCCTGGTGAGGAAGGTGCTCGGGTCGCCGCGCGCGAGAATCATGGCGCGGCGCAGGTTTTCCTCGAGCAGCGGGCCAAGCACGAAGCCGAGCAGCAGCGGCGCGGGCTCGCAGCGCAGCTTGGTCAGCAGGTAGCCGAGGAAGCCGAAGAACGCGACGGCGTAGAGGTCGTAGATGTTGGTGTTGACGCTGTAAACACCGATCGAGCAGAACGCCATGATGATCGGGAAGAGCACGTAATAGGGAATCGTCAGGAGTTTTACCCAAAGCCCGATCAGTGGCAAGTTCAAGACGATCAGCATCAGATTGCCGATCCACATCGAGGCGATGATGCCCCAAAATAGCGCCGGCTGTTCGATCGCGACATTGGGACCGGGCACGATGCCCTGGATGATCATCGCGCCGATCATCAGCGCCATGACCGGGTTGGCCGGAATGCCGAGCGTCAGCATTGGAATGAAGGAGGTCTGCGCGCCGGCATTGTTGGCCGATTCCGGTCCGGCGACGCCTTCGATGGCGCCCTTGCCGAATTCCCCGGGGTTTTTCGATACGCGCTTTTCGACCGTGTAGGAGGCAAACGCTGCAAGGATCGCGCCGCCTCCCGGCAGGATGCCGAGCGCCGAACCGATGATCGTGCCGCGCACGATGGGCGCCGCCATACGCCGAAAGTCCTCGCGGGTCGGCATAAGGCCGGAGACGCTTCGGATCATCACGGAGCGCTCGTGCTCGTTTTCGAGGTTGCGCAGTATCTCGGCGACGCCGAAGACGCCGACCGCCACCGCGACGAAATTCAGCCCGTCGGCATATTCGCGGATGCCAAGCGTGAAGCGCGGTGTGCCGGTGTAGATGTCGGTGCCGACAATGCCGAGCAGCAGGCCGAGCACGACCATCG
>NZ_RZTI01000055.1:0-37803 GCF_003997275.1 Mesorhizobium sp. M6A.T.Ce.TU.002.03.1.1 | reverse complement strand
GAGCGTTACGGCATGCGACGCCTGCGCTTCTTCAACCTCGCCACCAACCGCACGCAGTGCATACTGGCCGCCTGCGCTTACAATCTGCGCACCATGATTGGCGTCCTCTATCCACCCGATGAGAGGCGGACATGAGGGAGGAGTGCGTCCACAATCCGGCAGGATGGCTGCCTAAACCGACAAAGGCCCCGCAAGGGCCGCGGAAAACCGCTCTGCCGGCCTTCAAAAAGGCCCTCACTGACCACCGAACTCCACTTCGCTCCCCGTGCAAAGCCCTCCTTGTGGGAGAAGGTGGCCTCGCGAAGCGAGGTCGGATGAGGGGTGTTCCAGCTTGGCACCGACAGCGCTCCGGCCAGCACCCCTCAACCGTCTTGGTGCTGCGCGCCAATCCACCTTCTCCCACAACAAGGGGAGAAGGTTAAGCGGGCGGCGGGGCGCCTTCATATTGCGGCAGGCCGTCGTCGAGCTGCACCCAGGGCTGCTTCGAGGCGGTCCACATATGCATCTGCGGCTTGAATATCGAGGGATCGTCGAGCGAGCCTGACGTGACGCCGATGATGCCGGCGGAATCGCGGCGGGAAAACAGCGTCGTGCCGCAGCCCGGGCAAAAGCCGCGCTTGAGATCGGGCGAGGAATTCACCAATGCCACCGGTCCTTCTGTCGTCACGTCGTCGATGCGGAACAGCACGCGGGCGTTGAAGGCCGCGCCCAGCGCCTTCTGGCAAAGCCGGCAATGGCAGACGCGCTCGTTGATCGGCGCCGCATCAGTGCGGTAGCGCACGGCCCCGCACAGGCAGCCGCCTTGATATTTCGCCATTGCCTGAGCCCCTCTTTCCTAGGATTGACGGCAAGGTAGCTGCCGGCATAGCAGCGTCAATTGAAAAGCGTTGATGGCGCCATCTCTTGGCGTGATGCGACCGACGAGACTCTTGGTGCGGTTTCAGCAGCCGCTCTGCTGTTCTGGTCAGGCGTAACGCGCAACGAGCGTCGCCGGCCATCTCGCGGGAGACAGCAGGCAAGCGATTGTCAGGCGATCAGTTCGTTTCGCTGACGATCTCGTCCCAGGTCTTGACCTTGGTCTCGCCATTGAGGAAGGGCAGCGCGGCGGCCACCAGTTCCGGCGCGAAGAACACGTCGTAATGGGTGCGGTTCGGCAGGATGGCCAGGCGGTTCTGCGACAGGTTCTCGCGCATCCAGCCGGCGTCCTTCAGTCCGCCGCCGAGCATCTGATAGAACTTGATCTCGTGCTCTGGCCGGTACATGTCGCTGTCGCCGAAAGCCAGCATGACGGGCATCTTCAGCTTCGGGACGTCGGTGGAATAATCGTAGTCCTTGCGCATATAGGCGCCAAGCTGATCGAGCAGCTTCGGGAAATCCTGCGGATGCGGCGCGACCGCCACGTAGGATTTGTACATCGGCGTCTCCTTCATCATGTCGGCCATCGCCGCGCCGACCTGCGCCTGCTGGCCGCGCATCTCGGCATAGAAGCCGTCCGAAGCATAACCCGCCGACACCAGGACCAGCCGGCGCACTGCCTCGGGATGCTGGACGGCCATGCGGAAGGCGACGCCGCCGCCCAGCGAATAACCCATGACATCGACCTGCTCATAGCCGAGCGCGTTGACGATCGCCGCCATGTCGTCGCCCATCGCCTCCAGGCTCAATGGCCGGTCGCCGAGCGCGGTGCGGCCGTGGCCATGCAGGTCGACGCCGATGACGGCGCGGTTTTCGGCAAGCTTCGGCAGGATCGGCGCGAACATGTCGGTGGTGCCGAGACCACCATGCAGCAGGAGCAGCGGCTCGCCCCTACCGTAGACGGCGTAATAGTAATTCAGGCCGTTGATCGGCAGCAGGCCGGATTTCGCCGGCTTCGGCATTGCTTTCGTTTCGGTGATCATGGCGGGCTTTGCTTCCTCGGCTTTGGTGGAGCCCGGCGCGGCGAACAGCGCCGCAGCCGAGGCGAAAATGGCGAAAAACATCGATCTGGACATGTCGGTCTCCTACCGTCCTGCTGACATCAAAGCCGCTTGGCCAGTTCTTCGAGCTGGTCGGCGCACTGGCCCCAGCCCTCGTGAAAGCCCATTTTCTCGTGCTCCTCGCGGTCAGTGACGGACCAATGCGCAACCCGGGCGATGTAGCGGGTCTTGCCCTCGCCCTCATCCTCGAAGGTCAGCACGACCGTCATGAACGGTTTTTCGGACGGCTCCCACGCCTTCGTATAGGCGTCGGTGAGAACGATCTTCTTGCCCGGCACGACTTCGAGGAAGATGCCGGGATTCGGGAATTCATTGCCGTCGGGACCCGCCATGACAACCAGGCTGGAGCCGCCGGTGCGCACATCCATTTCGGCGCGCGGCGTCGTCCACGGCTTTGGCGCGAACCATTGCGTCACGAGCTTCGGCTCGGTCCAGCAGCGGTAAACGTTCTCGCGCGGCGCATCGATGATGCGGGCAAGAACCAGTTCACGGTCCGAGCTGGGGGCGATATCGAGCTTGGTGGTCATGATGGTCTCCTCACTTGCTTGCAAAAGAGTTGGCTTGAATGCCGGTTTCCGTCTCAAAGACGAGCGGACAACGCGCAGCCCGACACGGGTCTCGCGAAAAACTTCGCCAGGCCGACTCCGGCGGACGCCGAATGAGAGCTTAGTGGCGCTTGGCTTGCACCAGATAGGCATCGATATCGGTCTCGCCGAGCCACTTCGCTGCTTCCAGCCGGTGCAGGCCTTCGACCAGGATATGGCGCTTGCCGTCATGGCGCACCTGGATCGGCGTCTTCATGCCGTTCTCCAGAATGTCCTCGGCCAGATGCCGGACGGTTTCGGGATGCAGCGTCTTCTTGCGCGCGGTCGGCACATAGATGTCGTCAACCCTGACCTTTTGCACTCTCAGCATGTCGGCTCCCGTGGCGGAAAAGGCCGCCCTTTGTGAGATAATCTGTTTGGCAGGCAAGGCCAAGGCCGGCTGTGAGCTATCGCTGGCCCGATCGTTTCCAATTGACGGTTGGCCGCCAGATGGTCGAAATGACGCGTTCGACCCTTCACAGGCGTTCATGACCAAGCTTCCTACCGAATTCCCCGATTTCGGACTGACGCCCCACCAGCGCCGGCAAGCCGTGCGCGGCCACTATTACGAGTGGCCGGGGATGGATGGCGAACACGGCGAGATCTGGTGCTACAGCGATCGTTTTTCATACCGCCGGAGCGAGATGGTGGTGCTGCATGTCAGCTCGACGGCGTCCAGCTGCAGCATGTCGATCGTCCGCGACGGCGGCACCGAAACTAAAATGTTCGACAAGGCTGGGATCGCGGCGCGCTGGCAGGATACACCCGACCAATGTTCGGTCGTGGGCTGCGGCTGGGATGCGTCGTTTGAATTCCGCGTCGGCGACGACTGGCCGTCCGGAGCCTACCGCGTCACGCTGACGGCGGACGGCCGCGACGGCAAGCCGATCCGCTGCCACCATCTTTTCATCGTCGGCCCGCAGCCCGGCAAGAAACGCGGTCGTGTGCTGCAGGTTGCAGCCACCGGCACCTGGCTTGCCTACAACACGTGGGGCGGCTCCAATCATTACGAAGGCATCACCGGTCCGAACCGCGACCAGTATGCCTCAATGGTGTCGACGCAGCGGCCATGGTGCCGCGGCTTTGTCGTTCTGCCGAAGGAGGCGCCGCGTGTGCCGCTCGAGGTCGCCGTGCCGCCCAAGACCGTGCCGCGCTATCCGCATATGGAATGGGCCTTCGCCACCGGCCATTCGAAGAAATATGCCTCGTCCGGCTGGGCAAGCTATGACAGCCACTTCTTTCGATTTGCCGAGCGCGCCGGCTATGCCGCCGACCTTGCCAGCCAGCACGAACTGCATTTCTCGCCCGAAATCCTCGACGGCTATGACTGCGTTGTCTTCGTCGGACATGACGAATACTGGACCTGGGAGATGCGCGACGCGGTCGACGCCTACGTCGAGCGCGGCGGCCATGCGGCGCGCTTCGCCGGCAATTTCATGTGGCAGACGCGGCTGGAGGACGAGGGCCGCCGGCAGGTCTGCTACAAATACCGCGCCCGCGCCGAGGATCCGGCCTATCGGGGCGGCGACGTGACCCGCGCCACCAATTCCTGGGAAGCACCTGAGATTGGCCGGCCGGGTGCCGCGACCTTCGGGCTCAATGCGACGAGGGGCCTCTATGCCGGCTGGGGCGGTTGCGCGCCGCGCGGCGTGCGCGGCTTTCCGATCTACCGGCCGGAGCACTGGGCGTTCGCCGGCACAGGCATCTACTATGGCGACCTGCTCGGCGCCGACAGCCATGTCTATGGCTATGAGGTCGACGGGCTCGATCACGAAATCCGCGGCGGCCTGCCCTACCCCACGCCCGACAGCGGCGCACCCGATGGGCTGCAAATTCTCGCCGTCGGCATGGCCAGCCAGGTCGAGGAGAGCGCCGACATTGCGTTCGAGGACCAGTTTCTCGGCGATGCCGACGGCCGCTTTTCCGCCGAGACGCTGTTCGGCGACGCGAGTGACGCCAATCTCGACAAGGTCAAACACAGCAACGGCATGATCGTCAATTTCCCGCGCGGCAAGGGCGAGGTGTTCCACGCCGGAAGCTGCGAATGGGTCGCCGGCCTGCTAAAGCAGGACGCGATGGTCGAGCGCGTCACCAAAAATGTTCTCGACCGCTATCTTGGAAAGTCCTGACATGCTGAAATCCCAGAGCCCTGCCCCGGACACCGAAACGCGCCCGCCGTCGCATCTGTTCTATTTGTCCAGCCTGCGCCGGCCGCTGGTTGATCGCGCCGAAGGCATTTACATCTGGACGCAGGACGGCCGCCGCTTCATCGACGGATCGAGCGGACCGATGGTCGCCAATATCGGTCATTCCAACCGCAACGTGCTCGACGCGATGAAGCGGCAGATGGACCGCGCCACCTTCGCCTACCGGCTGCATTTCGAAAACGAGCCGGCCGAGGAGCTGGCGCGAGAATTGGCCGGAAAACTTCCCGAAGGGATGGACCGCATCTTTTTCGTCTCGGGCGGCTCGGAAGCGACGGAATCTTGTATCAAGCTTGCCCGGCAATGGGCTGTCGCCACCGGCCAGCCCAAGCGCTGGAAAGTGATCACGCGCTTTCCCTCCTATCATGGCGGCACGCTTGGTTCGCTGTCCGTCACCGGCGACGATGCGCTGGCCGAAACTTTCGCCCCGATGATGCAGGTCATGCCAACCGTGCCGGCACCGGCCGCATGGCGCGATCGTGACAATCTCTCGCTGGAACAGCGCGGCATCCGCTACGCAGACATGCTGGAGGAGAAAATCCTGGCCGAGGGACCGGAAAGCGTCCTCGCCTTCATCATGGAGCCGGTCGGCGGCGCTGCCACCGCGGCGCTGGTGGCGCCGGACAGCTATTATCCGCGCATCCGCGAAATCTGCGACCGCTACGGCATCCTGCTCATCCATGACGAAGTGATGAGCGGTGCGGGCCGCACTGGAAAATTCCTCGGCGGTGACCACTGGAATTGCAAGCCCGACATTGTCGCGCTGTCGAAGGGGCTGGGCTCTGGCTACGCGCCGCTCGGCGCGCTGGCGGCACCGATGCGGCTGGTGCAGCCGGTGCTCGCATCAGGCGGCTTCCAGCATGGCCATACCTATGCCGGCAATCCGCTCGCCTGCGCCGCCGGGCTCGCTGTGCTTGGCGAGATGGATCGTCTCGGCCTGATCGCCAATGCGGCTGACATGGGCGACCTTTTGATGGGCGAGTTGAAGGGGTTGGCCAAGCGCTTTCCGTTCATCGCCGATGTGCGTGGCAAGGGCCTGCTCCTAGGTGCCGAGATGGTCGCCGACCCCGATACGCTGAGGCCGATCGCGCCGGCGAAGAAGGCCACCCAGCGCCTGCTCGATCTCGCCTATGAGCGCGGCCTGATCATCTATGGCCGAAAGGTCAAGGGCGGCGTCGACGGCGACAATTTCATGGTGGCGCCGCCGATGATCGTCACCAGGGAACAGATCGGCGAGATCATCGCCATCATTGGCGACTCCCTGCAGGTGCTGGCCGGCGAACTCGACCTGCCGGTCGAAGGCTGAAAAATGGCGCCGCGAAAAGTCATCATCACCTGCGCCATCACCGGGTCGGTGCACACGCCGTCAATGTCGCCGCATCTGCCGGTGACGCCGGACCAGATCGCCGCAGACGCAATCGCAGCCGCCGAAGCCGGCGCCTCGATCCTGCATCTTCACGCCCGCGACCCCAAGGACGGGCGGCCAACGGCCGATCCCGATGTGTTCATGCAGTTCCTGCCGCGCATCAAGCAGGCGACATCAGCGGTGATCAACATCACCACCGGCGGCTCCTCGCTGATGACGCTCGACCAGCGTCTGGCCGCACCGCTCAGGGCAGAGCCCGAAATGTGCTCGCTCAACATGGGCTCGATGAATTTCGCGCTGTTCCCGATGCTCGACCGGCCAAGAGAGTGGCAGCACGAGTGGGAGCCCAAGCTGCTGGAGGCAACCCGCGACACGATCTTCAAGAACACCTTTGCCGACATGGAGACCGTGCTCGAAAGACTTGGAAAGGGCTGCGGCACACGTTTCGAATTCGAATGCTACGACGTCGGCCATCTCTATTCGCTGGCGCATTTTCGCGACCGGGGGCTGGTGTCGGGACCCATGTTCATCCAGTTCGTGTTCGGCATACTGGGCGGCATCGGCGCCGACCCCGACAATCTGGTGCATATGAAGCGCATCGCCGACAAACTGTTCGGCGACAGCTACCAGTTTTCGGTGCTGGCTGCCGGACGCCACCAGATGCCGATGATCTCGATTGCGGCTGCGATGGGCGGCAATGTCCGCGTCGGGCTGGAGGACAGCCTTTACGATGGCCGCCAGCTGGCGAAGTCCAATACCGACCAGGTGCGCCGTATCCGCAGCGTGCTCGACGGGCTGTCGCTGGAGGTTGCCACGCCCACTGAGGCGCGCGAGATGCTGGCGCTCAAGGGTGGCGATAGGGTAGCGTTCTGAGATGGTTGCTTTCACTCCCCTCTTGCCGCCTCGCTTGTCGTGACAATTGCCAATCCAGCCTCCAAAAACATCATCATCCGGCCCGGCACCGTCGAGGACGTTGAAACCATCCATGCCGCGATCCTGCGGCTTGGCGCCCATATCGGCGCGCCCGAGGAAATCACTTCTACGGCCGAAGACCTCCGCACCTATGGGTTTGGCGAAAAACCTGCCTTCTCGACGCTGATTGCGGAGGTCGGCGGCGAGTTCGCCGGCCTGTGCCTGCATTTCCCGATCTTCTCGACCTGGATGGGGCGGCCCGGCGTCTATGTGCAGGACCTCTATGTCGAAGACCGGTTTCGCGGCCGCAAGATCGGTGAACGTCTTCTGCGGCGTGCCGCGGCGCAATGCCGGAAGGACGGCGGCGCCTACCTCAGACTGTCCGTCGACACCGACAATGAAACCGCCAAGGCCTTCTACGAAAGGCTAGGCATTGCCTGGTCGAGCTACGAGCAGGTGCAGAAGATCGTCGGCGACGCGTTCTACGCCTTCGCCGATACGCCCGAGGATGAGGAGCCAAGATGAAAGCCTTCTATGCCGAAGAACAGAAGCGCCACGATCCCAAGGCGTTCCTCTCCAGCGGCGCCCAAAAGCCCAATCCGGAAAAACCGGAACGCGTCGAACGGCTGCTCGCCGGCGCAAAGGCCGTCGGCTGCACGATCGAACGGCCGAAAAATCATGGGCTTGGCCCGGTTGCTGCGGTGCATACGCCCGAATATCTCGATTTTCTCGAGCACATCTTCGCGCGCTGGCAGCGCATCGAGGGCGCTTCGGCGGAAGTGATCCCCAACATCCACCCGATCGCGCGAAACGGCTCCTATCCGGCCTCGGCGGTCGGCCAGGCCGGCTACCACATGGCCGACACGGCTTGCCCGATCTCCGGTGAGACCTGGCAGAGCGCGCTGTGGAGCGCCTGGAGCGCGGTCGAAGCCGCTGAGGTTGTCATGGCGGGCGCGCCGGCCGCCTATGCGCTGTGCCGACCGCCGGGCCATCACGCCTTTGCCGATGTCGCCGGCGGCTTCTGCTTCATCAACAATTCGGCGGTCGCGGCACAGACGCTACGCAAGAATGCAGCGCGGGTGGCGATCCTCGACGTCGACCTGCATCACGGCAACGGCACGCAAGGCGTTTTCTATGTGCGGCCGGACGTGCTCACCGTCTCGCTGCATGCCGATCCGGCGCGTTTCTATCCATTCTTCTGGGGCCATGCCGACGAGCGCGGCGAAGGGCTAGGCCTCGGCTACAATCTCAACCTGCCGCTGCCACGCAAATCCGGCGATGCGGCGTTTCTCGAAGCGCTGGACGTGGCTTTCCAGCGCATTCGCGCCTTTGCGCCCGAAGCACTTGTGGTGGCGCTCGGCCTCGACGCCTTCGAGGGCGATCCGTTCGGCGGGCTGTCGGTGACGACGCCGGGCTTCTCGCGCATCGGCGAGGCCATCGCCGGGCTCGGCCTGCCGACGGTCATCGTGCAGGAAGGCGGCTATCTCTGCGACGAACTCGGCGACAACCTTACTGCGTTCCTCACCGGCTTCGGCGGCGGCAGGAAGCGGTGATATCAGCCGAATGTCGCGTCAGCATCGCTCCTGTCGCAGCATGGCGATGACACGGTGCACGCTCTCCAGCGTCTCTTCGATCTCGGCCGCCGTATTGTAGTGAGCGATGCCGATGCGCACGACGCCCTGCTCGGCCGGGATGCCGAGCTGGTGGACGATCTCCCAAGCATAGTTATGGCCGGACCACAGGAAGATGTTTTCAGCATTCATCTGCCGCACGATCGTCTCCGGCACGATGCCGTCGACCGTGAAAGAAACCGTCGGCACGCGCTCCCCGACACGGGCCGGATCGGTGATGCCGCGGATCGTCAGGCCTGAAATAGCCGACAGCCCGTCGATCAACCTTTGAGTCAACGGGTTTTCGTAAGCTATTGATGCTTCGAACGCCTTGGCGATCCTGGCGCGGCGTGAACTGCCGTCGCCTGCTGCAATTCCCAGCTCTGCAAAGTAATCGACCGCGGCCGTCAGTCCGGCCATCAGCTCGATCTGCGGCGTGCCGAGCTCGAACCGCTCCGGCAGAGCATAGGACGAACAGCGGCATTTGTACGGCTTCAGCGCGTCGATGACATCCAGCTTGCCCCATAGGATGCCCATATGCGGCCCGAAGAATTTATAGGCCGAGCAGATCAGGAAATCGCAGCCGAGATCCCTGACGTCGATCAGGCCGTGCGGCGCGAACTGCACGGCGTCGACGTAGACCAGCGCGCCGGCCTGCTTGGCAATGCCGGTCAGGGCCTTCACCCGGTTGATCGAGCCGGTCAGATTGCTGGCGTAGTTCAGGGCGACCAGCCGCGTCCTGTCGGTGAGCAGCGTAGCAAGCGCAGCCTCCTCGATCTGCCAACTCTGCTCGTCGAAAGCCAGCCAGCGCACGACAAGACCAACGTCTTCAGCCAGCTGCAGCCACGGCGATACGTTGCCCTCGTGATCCATGCGGGTGAGGATGATCTCGTCGCCCGGTTTCATCGTGCGGCCGAGCGTGCGCGACATGTGATAGGTCAGCGTCGTCATATTGGCGCCGATGATGATTTCCTGCGGGCTCGCAGCACCGAGGAAATCGGCCATCGCCGCATGGGCGTCGTCGACGATCTGTTGCGCCGCAATCGTGGTTTCGAAGAAGCCGCCGAGATTGGCGTTTGTGGTCAGCAGGCAGCGTGACACCGCATCGGCAACCGCTTGCGGCACCTGCGTGCCGGCAGGGTTGTCGAGATAGATGCGGCGACGGCCCTTGTCGGTCAGCGACAGTGCCGGAAATTTCTCGCGCACGACCTCAATCGGAAAATTCACTTTTTCTCCCTCCATATTGTAATTATTATGCAATCCCGCCCTACAGCGCCGGAAAGCAGCTCACGGACACGGGTTACCGACACGCTGGTGGATTGCATCGACCGCCTTCTGCATGTCCTCGGTCCAGGCGACATCGGCGGAAGACAGCGCCATTTCGAGCTGCGAAATGGTCGTCGCGCCGATGATGCTCGAGGTGACGAAAGGCCGGCTCGTGACATAAGCGTTGGCAAACAATGCCGGCTCCATGCCGAAAGAGCGCGCCAGCTCGTTGTACTCAAGCTGCGCCTCCGCGGCATTGGGCGTCTCGTAGCGCTGGCCGCGGTTGAAAAGCTGAGAACGCGAGCCTTGCGGCCGCGCGCCGTGATCGTATTTTCCGGTCAAATAGCCTTGTCCCAGCGGCGAATAGGCGAGCAGGGAAATCTGCTCACGTTCGCAAACTTCGGCAAGGTTCACCTCGAAACCGCGATTGACGAAATTATAGGCGTTCTGCAGCGACACCAGGCGTGGACCAATGCCCTTGTCGGCTTCGGCGACGAACCGCATGACGCCCCAGGAACTTTCGTTCGACAGGCCGAAATGGCGGATTTTTCCTGCCTTCACCAATTCGTCGAAGACGGCGAGCGTCTCCGCGATCGGCGTCTCGCCGGCCGGCGCGCCAACGGAATCGGCCCGTGGCGCCACGGCGCCGATACGGTTCGGGTTGGCACCCCACGGCACGTCCCGTTCCGGCCAATGGATCTGATAGAGATCGAGATAGTCGGTGTTGAGCCTGGTCAGCGATTTTTCGACGGCATCGAAAATGTCGGCGCGCACCAGCTTCGACGGGCGCCCGCCGCGGAACCATGCATTGGCGGTGCGGCCAACCACTTTCGAGGCGAGAATCACTTGATCGCGGTTGCCCCGAGCTTTCATCCAGCTGCCGATGATCTTCTCGGTCCAGCCTTGCGTCTCCGCCTTGGGCGGGATCGGGTAAAGCTCGGCAGTGTCGATGAAGTTGACGCCGCGCGAAAAGGCCAGGTCCATCTGGGCGTGGCCGTCCACTTCGGTGTTCTGCTGGCCCCAGGTCATCGATCCCAAGCAAATCTGGGAAACAAGAAGATCGGTCCGACCGAGGCGGCGTTTGTGCATGGAATTTTTCTCCGTCGGGAAAGCATTGCGCGACTGCGCGGGAGGAAGCCGCAGCATATAGGAAGGCGCGGGCTGTCTCCAAGCCCACCGCCAATCGACCGGCGACTTTTCCGTGAAATCCAGCCAAATGCGGCAGCCAACAAAAAGCCGGACTGCATTCTCATGCAGTCCGGAATTTCGCCAGGAATGGCGAGGAAAAACCGGCCCTGTGCCAGCGTTCAGCTATACGGTTAGCCCGCGCCGGAAGTTTCACCGGTCAAGTCGATTGTGATAAAAAAGCCTGCGCAGCATGGCTGCCATGCAAATGCTGCACTGCACAATTGTCATGATTTGCCTATATTGCGACTCGGGGAGGACCAACCAGGGGCTTGAATCATGGGTTTCCTCACTGAAATGTTCGCCCGTCCGCGTCCGCAGGAACGTCTGCGCTATCGCGCGGCTCTGGCGCTGCTTCATTCGATGAGCAATGCCGACCGTGCGGATATCGGCATCAAACCAGCCGACTTCCCGCGCGTCGCCCGCGAAATGTCCTCACGCTAGTCGGATATCCCGGCTCCGACCGGGATATCTCCTCGCCATTCTTCAACGCGATCCCATGAAAATCGCCTTGCTCAGCGGCACACCATTGTGACGCAGAATGTCGTAGGCGGTGGTCAGGTGGAAATAGAAATTGGGCATGGCGAGATGCAGCAGATACTGCATGCCGGCCATCGAGAATTCGCGCTGGCCAAGCTTCAGCTCGATCATTCTGTCATCGGAGCCGTCCATATCGGCAGCCGAGAATGTCGCCAGATGGTCGACGGTCTTGGCGATACGCGCCTGGAGATCGGCAAAGCTCGCCTCGTTGTCTTCGTATTTGGGCACCTCGCGGCCGGCAAGCCGCGATGGGGCGCCCTTGGCGTGGTCGGTGGCGATCTGCACCTGTCTCGTCAGCGCGTACATGTCCGGCGCCAGCCTCGACGTCAAAAACACCTGCGGATCGATCTTCCGGTCGAGCGCATTCTGCTCGGCGATGCTCAGCACGTTGGATAGCGCCTTCAACCTGGCCGAAAACACCGGCACAGACGCTTCGTACATCGATATGGTCACGTGAATCTCCTATCCGGCGGGAACGCCGACGGCGGGACGTAGCGCCTTCGCAGCCGATTCTTCAAGCGTCACCACGTCGCCGCAATCGGTATGATAGGATTTCCCATCTGGTGGAGATTCCCGATGAGAAGCGCCCTTTTCGCAGCGACCGCTTTTTTCTCCCTGGCCGTGACAGGCCAACCAGTGCTCGCCGCCGAAGCGCCCTATGTCGATGACAGGTCGGACGCCGAAGCGGTCATCCGCTCGCTCTACAGTGCCATCAACCGGCAAGAATTCGCGCGCGCCTGGGACTATTTCGGCGACACCAAGCCGGCCAAGGATTTCGGTGCGTTCGTCAAGGGCTATGACGGCACCGAAAGGGTCGACGTCAAAACCGGCGCCGTATCGGACGACGGGGCGGCCGGCAGCATCTATTACAATGTTCCGGTCGCCATCCGGGCGACGGCCAAGGACGGCAGCGAAAATATCTTTGCCGGTTGCTACACGTTGCGGCAGGTCAATGCCCAGATCCAGGAGCCGCCATTTCGCCCGATCTTCATCGACAAGGGCGCGCTGAAGCCGTCCAAGGCCGATTTCGAGAACGCCATGCCAGAAAGCTGCGGCGACGGACCACCGCCGCCGAAGAAGGATGCGGCGCTGGAGCAGGCCAAGAAGGCGTTTGCCGCCACGTACGGCGAACAATGCGACAAGGAGATGCCTGGCGGCGAGCCTTTGGGAGAGCCGGATGCCTACTCCCTCCGCTACAAGGATGCCGGCGCCGAGGCCGACGAGCCCGAACGCGAGACGCGGCTATTCCGCTTCTTCTGCTCGATGGCTGCCTACAATGAGAGTGCCGTCTACTACATCGCGGATGATGTATCCGGTGTCCGGCAGTTGCAGTTCGCCTCGCCGGAGCTCGATATCCACTATGAGAACAACGATAGCGAGGGTAAGGTCGAGGCGATCAACGTCATCGGCTTCGAGACAGACGACCAGCTGGTCAATTCCGAATATGACGACGGCACCAAGACGATCTCGTCGCTCAACAAGTGGCGCGGCGTCGGTGACGCCTCGTCAGCCGGGACCTATCTGTTTCGCAACGGCAATTTCTCGCTGGTGCAGTACGATGTCGACGCCTCCTATGACGGCGAGATCAACCCGCAGACGGTGGTGGACTACAACACCGCGCCTTAAGGGGCCTTCGACAGCATCCAGTTGAGCGTGCCGCGCCAGTCGGTCATGCGGATCGGCGTGCCGTGCGTGCCGGTCTCGAAGCGGACAAAGCGGGCCGGATAAGTTTTCGATTTGGCCAGTATCGAACGGAAGAAGGCTTCCTGTTTCTCGACTGGAAACACCGGGTCCTTGCTGCCCTGGCCAAAGAAAACCGGAACGCGGCGCTTGAAGGCGGGGCTGGAGAAAAAACTCTCATCCCACAGCGAACCGAGCAGCAGCAACCCGTCGACGCGGCCGCCCATATCCTTGCGGGCAGCAAGCTTCCAGCACAATGCGCCGCCCATCGAGCCGCAGGCAACGAAGATCTTGGCGTCCGGCGACCGTTCGGCATAGTGGCCGATCAGCGCGGCGATTTGGGCAGCACCCGTGTCGCCGAAATCGGAAAAGTCCGGGGAGAGATAGAGGCCGCCATTGCTGGCCATCAGGTTCTTGATGCGGTTGAAATTGCCACCGAAGGTGAAGTCGTCGACGCCCTGCTTGCGGCTGCCGCCCTGCCCGTGCAGATAGAGCACGATGATGCCGGCACCTTGCGTGCGGCCGACGGCGACGTGACGGATATTGCCGGCCCCGCTTTTCAGCGACAGATCCTGCTGCACCTTGCGCACCCCGGTTTCGACGTACTGCGCCTGCGCGCGGCGCTCCGGCACCTCGTCGCGGGCGTTGATATCGCGCATCTCCCGATAGTCGATGACCGTATAGGCGCCATTGTCCTGGGATGAGAGCGTGGCCGGATAGGCGAAGAGATCGTCCTTGAAGGGCTTTAGCGACAGCGTTTGGCCATACGCCAAACCCGAAAACAAAAGAAATATCGAGGTCAGAACTGATAAACGGAAAGCCATGCCAAAGGCATCGTTTTTCGGCTTCGGTTTGTCAATCCTGCAGCACGCCGCCGGCACCTTCCAGAGCCTCGCGGGTGTCGACATCGATGGACGCCCCCTTGCCGATCTCGACATCGACGACATCAAGCCCTTCGGCCTCGACCAGATGGCGTGCGCCGGTATCGCCTTCGAGATGAGCGATCGCCGCAAACAGCGAGCGCGGCAGCAGCACTGGATTGCCTCGCTTTCCCCCATGCGAGGCGCGCACGACCGAGCGGCCCTCGGACTTGCGGAATGCGTCGATCAGCCTGTCGAGGTCGGCCGACGAAACACCCGGCATGTCGCCGAGAACGATCATGGCGCCGGCGGCGTCGCCGCTGACCCGCGCGATGCCTGCCTTCAGCGATGAAGACAGGCCGTCAGCGAAATCCGGATTGTCGGCGAAGGTCACGTCGAGGCCCGACAATACCGTCCGCACCCGCTCGCGCTGATGGCCGGTGACGACGATTGTATCAGAGGCTTTCGAGCCGAGCGCGCGCTCGGCGGCGCGGCGGACCAGCGGCTTACCGTCGAACAGCGCCAGCAGCTTGTTCGGGCCGCCCATGCGGCTGGAGCGGCCGGCGGCCAGCAGCACGATATCGACCTTCAACTCGGCCCTGGCCGGCAGCGGCTCGCGCGGCTGCGGCCGCGTCGGGATCTCCATCAACAAACCGCCGACACCCATGCCGGCAATATCTTTGGCCGTCACGTCGATGCCGGCAATCAACCGGTCGAGAACCCAGTCGAAGCCGTTCTCCTTGGGACTGCGGGCGCAGCCAGGCGCACCGATAATGCGCTTGCCGCCAAGTGTGCCGAGCACCAGCAGATTGCCGGGATCGACCGGCATGCCGGCGCGGATGACGGTCCCGCCGGCCCTCTCGATCGCCGCCGGGACGACGTCGCCAAAATCGCTCATCGCCGAGGCGCCGAAGATCACCACCATGTCGTTGTCGCGCGCCAGCGAGGCCGCAGCCTCCGCAACGGGGCCAATTTCGTGCGGCGTGCGGCGCTCCGCCGTCAGCCGGCCGCCCGAGCGCGCCAGGCGGGCTTCGGTGACACGCAACGTTTTGTCGAGCACGCTCGGCTTGATGCCGGGCAACACCGTCTGGATGACGCCTACGCGCACCGGCTGATAGGCATTGACGGCAAAGATCTCGCTGCCGGCGCAGATCCTTGCCACCGCATCGACCAGCACGGCGCCGACCGCGAAGGGAATGATCTTCACGGTCGCCACCATTTGGCTCTTTTCGACCGGCGCATGCTGCGCCAGCGTGGCGATGGTGATGGTCGGATCGACGGCGTTGATGGCGTCGATCATCGCCGCATCGACGGTGAAGATGCCGGCCGCTTGAGCATGGAGGTTGACCCGGCCGGTTGCGGCGGGCTTAGCCTCGATGTTGCGGTGGATCATGCTTTCGACGATTTTTTCGGCAGCAGCGTCCTCGCTAAGATCATCGGGCGCAAGGACAGCGGCTACAACCTCGTTGAACCCGGCCGCTTTCAGCAGTGACAGGTCATCGGCACTTAACCGATGTGCCTTGCGGAAACGCCGTTCTCCGGCGGTAGTGGCGTGCGCCAGCACCGCGCCTTCGGCCGTATCTACGGGGATTGGACCAAATTTCACGCCACCGCGTCCTTGGCTTCGAGGCCGCGCGAGCGAAAGGCGTGGATCGCCTGTGCCAGCACCGCGACCGCGATCTCGGCCGGGCTCGCTGCGCCGATGTCCAAGCCGATCGGCGCGTGGATACGGGCGATCTGGTCGGCGGTCGCGCCCAGTGCGAGCAGGCGCTCGACGCGCTTAGCATGGGTCTTGCGGCTGCCGAGCGCCCCGACATAGAAGCAGTTGGCGTCGAGCGCGGCCTTCAGCGCGAAGTCGTCGATCTTCGGATCATGGGTGACGGCGGCCAGCGCCGTATAGCTGTCGAGCGGCTGGCGTTTCAGGATGTCCTCCGGCCATTCGGCATGCAGCGCCACATCGGGAAAGCGGTCTGCTGTGGCAAAGGCCGTGCGCGGATCGACGATCTCGACGGGATAGCCGGCGATCTTGGCCATCGGCGCCAGTGCCTGGCTGATATGAACGGCGCCGATCACCAACAGGCGCGGCTGCGGCAGATAGGCATTGAGGAAGAAGGTTCGTCCTTCCGCCTCGACCGACCCGGAATTGCCTGATCGAAACGCCTTGGCGATCGCAGCGCCCAATTCGCCGGCAACCTGATCGCCTTCGCGCACGATGCGATCGCGGCCGTCGCCGAGATCGGTGACCAGGATCGCCGCGCGGCGGGCGCGGCGTTCGGCGTTCAGCGTCTTTAAGGCGAATGGATCCATCAAAAGATCTCTTGTTTGAGCATGATCTTGTCCGAAAACCGGTTCCCACTTTTCGCTGACGCGGACCTTCGGTTCGGGATCATGCTTCTAACCCAACCGCTCGACATAGACCTTGATGCGCCCACCACAGGACAGGCCGACCTGCCAAGCGGTTTCGTCGGCGACGCCGAACTCCAGCATCTTAGCCTGGCCGCTGTCGATGACGTCGACCGCCTCGGTCACCACCGCGCCTTCGACGCAGCCGCCAGAGACGGAGCCGTGGAAATTGCCGTCCGCGTCGATGACAAGATGGCTGCCGACCGGACGCGGCGCCGAGCCCCAGGTCTCGACCACAGTGGCAATGGCGACATGCTTGCCGTCCTTCATCCAGCCTTCCGCGATGATCAGCGGATCGCGTGCCTCGTCGAGATAAATACTGCTTTCCATCACCGTTTCTCCCGGAGAAAACATATGGCTATGCGGCGCTTCTCGCGCCACCCTCAATCCATCGGCGTGGGTCGACGGAGCGCGCCGACTTCTTGTCCAGCGACGCGCAGAGGTCGGCGAGCGCATCGAGATTGTGCACCGAGCGGAACTCGTCGACATGCGGCAGCATCGCCTTGACGCCACGGGCGCGGGCCTCGAAGCCGTCAAAGCGCAGCAGCGGGTTCAACCAGATCAGCCGCCGGCAGGATTTGTGCAGACGCTCCATCTCCTCCGACAGGCCGGCAACGTCGTCGCGCTCCAGCCCATCGGTGATCAGGAGAACGACAGCGCCCTGCCCCAGCACACGCCGCGACCACAGCCGGTTGAATTCGGCCAGCGTATCGCCGATGCGGGTGCCGCCCGACCAGTCCTTCACCGTCGCCGAGCAATCGGCGAGTGCCGCGTCGGGATCGCGATGGCGCATCTGCCGCGTCAGATTTGTCAGCCTGGTGCCGAAAACGAAAGCGTGCACGCGCCGGCGCTTTTCGGTCAGCGCATGCAGGAAATGCAGGAAGATGCGCGTGTACTGGCTCATCGAACCGGAAATATCGGCAAGCACGACCAGCGGCGGGTGAACCTCGCGCGGTGACCGGAATTTCGGCAGGATCAGTTCGCCGCCAGTGCGCGCGGCCGAGCGCATCATGGCGCGCGGATCGATGCGGCGGCCATGCGCATTGGATTTGAAGCGCCGTGTCCTGACCATGTCGAAGGGCAGCCGCAACTCGGCGATCGCCTTCTTGGCGTCAGTCATCTCGGCGGCGTTCATCTGGGCAAAATCCTTGCCCCTCAGCACCTCGTTGCCGGAAAAGGTGAAGCGGGCGTCGACCTCGATCTCGGGGATTTCCTGCACCGGCTGGTTCTTCTGATGACCCTCGAACATCGCCTGGCTGACCCGGTTTTCCGCGGCGCGCGGCTTCTGCTTCTCTCTAATGTCGGGCGCCACCGGCGAAAACATCGCCAGCATCTTTTCGATCAGCTCGTGCGATTTCCAGAACAGCCGGAACGTCTCGTCGAAGGTGGGGTGATCCTCATGCCGCGAGACCAGAACGGCATGCAGCGTCCAGTAAAAATCGTCGCGGGAACCGATGCCGGCGAACAGCACCGCCTCGATCGCGTCTTTGACTGAGGCCGGGCCGACCTGCATGCCGGCCTTGCGCAGGGTGCGGGCGAAATAGACGATGTTGTCGGCGATCCGCCCGTCCGGCGTGGCCTCTTTCGGTTCGGGACGCGACGTTGCCATCGCCCTACTCCGCCGCCGAAAGCTCGGCCTTCACCTCGTTGAGGATGCGCCGGCCTTCGCCCTGCTCGATACGGGCAATGTCGTCCTGGTATTTCAGCAGCACGCCGATCGTGTCGGAAACGGTTTCCGGATCGAGCGCCACTTTGTCGAGTTCGGTCAGCGCGCCGGCCCAGTCGATGGTCTCGGCGACACCCGGCACCTTGAACAGCTCAATCTGGCGCAGCTTCTGGATGAACGAAACCACCTCCGCCGACAGCCGGCTGTTGGCCTGCGGCACTTTTCTGCGCACGATCTCCAATTCGCGCTCGGCATTGGGATAATCGACCCAGTGATAGAGGCAACGCCGCTTCAGCGCGTCGTGGATCTCGCGGGTGCGGTTGGTGGTGATGATGACGATCGGCGACTCCTCCGCCTTGATCGTGCCGAGTTCGGGCACTGTCACCTGAAAGTCGGAGAGGATCTCGAGCAGGAATGCCTCGAAGGCCTCGTCGGTGCGGTCTAGCTCGTCGATCAGGAAGACCGGAGCGGCGCCCGCCTTGCCGGTCAGCGCGTCGAGCACCGGGCGGCGGATCAGGTATTTTTCGGAAAAGACGTTGCGCTCCATGTCGGAGCGATCGACCTTGCCGGCCGCCTCCTCCATGCGGATCTCGATCATCTGCGCGGCGTAGTTCCACTCGTAGACGGCCGACGAGACATCGAGGCCTTCATAGCATTGCAGGCGGATCAACCGGCGGCCGAGCGCTTGCGCCAGCACCTTGGCGATCTCGGTCTTGCCGACACCGGCCTCGCCTTCGAGGAACAGCGGCCGTTTCATGCGCAGCGATAAAAACAGCACGGTCGCCAACGACCGATCCGCCACATAGTCCGCGCCGGTCAGGAGATCGAGCGTCTCGTCGATCGTCCGCGGCGCGGGACGCGGTTTCAACTCGGTCATGCTCTCTCCGTGAGTGCAACCATACCCGTCACAGAACGTGGTAGTCGCGGTCGTGATAGATCAGCGGCCGCAAATTATCGCCGATGCGCAGGCCTGTCACCTTGCCAAAAAGCACACGGTGGGTGGCCAGATCCTTGATGTCGATCAGTTCGCAGTCGAACACGGCAAGCGCGCCCTTCAACGTCGGCGCACCGGTCGAGATCACGTCCCACTCGCCCAGCGCGAAACGTTCCTCGACCGGCAGGCCTGTGAGACCGGAAAAGCCGACCGCCAACGCCTCCTGGTGCGAAGCCAGCGTGTTCAAGGCGAACTTGCCGTTCCTGACGAACGGCTCGTTCTTGGGATTTTCGCTATTGAGACAAACCAGGATGGTCGGCGGCGTGTCCGAGACCGAACAGGCCGCAATGACCGTCGCACCGCGCCTGCCACTGGGGCCATCGGTGGTGACCACATGGACGTGGCCGGCAAAATGGCTCATCGCGTCGCGATAGGCCTGCGGCCCTATGTCGTTCTTCTTCAGCACCGGCGATTTCCATTGGTTTGAAGCGAGGTGAACCCAACCGTTATATATGGCGGCATATTGCATGCCACAAGCGAAGTGGTTGACATGCATCCTGAATTTCGCGTGTTGCGTGGAAGCTAGCCAGCCTTTAGGTCTTGGCAGGAAGTGGCGCCGGCAAACACGCGACCGGCGCGGAGGAATTCTTCGCTCGCATGCGACCCACGACAACGACAATAGCGGTGCTGGCCTGGCTGTCTCTCGCCGGTGATGCGAACGCTGGAATGTTGCTGGTCGGCGTCGCCGCACCACTGTCCGGACCGTCGGCGATCCTCGGCAAGCAGATCGAGGCGGGCGCCGGCTTGGCGGCAGAGGCGAACGGTGTCCAGCTCAAGATGGTCGACGACGGCTGCACGGCAGATGGCGGGGCTGCCGCAGCCAGGGAATTCGCCGCGGCGAAAGTCGGCGTGGTCGTTGGTTTCCTCTGCACCGAGGCGATCGAGGCGGCGCTGCCCATCCTGAAGGAGGCCAGCATACCCGTCATCACCGTCGGGGTGCGCACCGAAAGCCTGACCGACCGGCGCGCCAAGACCGGCTGGCCGGTCTTTCGTCTCGGGCCGCGCGGCGACGACGAGCGCAACGCCGTCGCCACCATCCTCACACGGCTGTGGCAGAACGAGCTGTTCGCCGTCGTCGACGACGGCACCATCTACGGCCGCGAGATCGCCGAGACGCTTCGGGCGGCAGCCGAACAGGCGGCGCTGAAGCCAGTGTTCGTCGACACGTTCCGGCCGCAGCTCGATAACCAGATCGGACTGATCGGGCGGCTGAGGAAAGCCGGCGCAACGCATGTCTTCGCCGGCGGCGATGGCAGCGACGTCGCCATCATGGGCCGCGACGCCGGCCAGCTCGATGCCGGCATCATTTTTGCCGGAGGCGAAACACTGCGCACACTGCCCGGCGACGTGCCTTATGCCCAGGGCACGCTGATGATCGCGCCGCCCGAATGGGCCGATGTCGCCGACCCCAAGGTGCTGGAGGCGTTTGCCGCCCGAGAGATCGTGTCCGACGGCTACACGCTGCCGGCCTATGCGGCGGTCGAGATCGCCAAGGCGGCCTCGGCGCTGGCGGAAACCTCCAGCAAGCCATTGGCCGATGCGCTCACCGCGCATGACTTCAGCACCGCGATCGGGCCCGTCCGCTTTGGCGGCAAGGGCGACTTGACCGAGAACCTCTATCGGGTCTTCCGTTTCAACGGCATCCGGTTCGTGCCGATCGAGGACCAATGATGTTTCGTACAGGGCCGCGCAATCTCATCACCGATGTCGCCGGCCTGCGTGTCGGCAACGCTTCCGATGTGAGGCTGAAATCCGGGGTGACCACCGTCGTCTGCGACGAACCGGCGGTGGCCGGTGTGCAGATCCTTGGCGGGGCGCCCGGCACCCGCGAGACCGACTTGCTCGAGCCGCACAATTCGATCGAGGCGATCCATGCCGTGGTGCTTTCGGGCGGCTCGGCGTTCGGTCTCGATGCCGCCTCCGGCGTGCAGGCGGCGCTGCGCGAAAACGGCGTCGGGGTGGAGGTCGGCGGCTTTCGCGTGCCGATCGTCCCGGCGGCGATCCTGTTCGACCTGCGCAATGGCGGCGACAAGGATTGGGGCCGCTATCCGCCCTATCGCGATCTCGGCTATGAGGCGGCACAGGCTGTCAGCAGCGACTTTCCGCTCGGCACGGTCGGCGCGGGCACCGGTGCATTGAGTGCCGGCCTCAAGGGCGGCCTTGGATCAGCCTCGACGGTGCTCGACAGCGGCGTCACCATCGGCGCGCTTGCCGCCGTCAACCCGACCGGCTCGGTGACGATCGCCCGTAGCAGGCACTTCTGGGCAGCGCGCTTCGAGATCGGCGACGAGTTCGGCGGGCTTGGCTATCCCTCGCCGATGCCGGAGGACGCGAAAAGGATCCTGCTGAAGTTTCGCGACAAGCATGTTGGGGCACGGACGGAGGTCGGCGGCAACACGACCATCGCCGTCATCGCCACGGATGCCGTTCTCACCAAGGCTGCCGCCAAACGCCTGGCGATATCAGCGCATGACGGCTTCGTCCACGCCATTTGGCCGACACACACGCCGGCCGACGGGGATCTGGTTTTCGCGCTGGCGACCGGCAAGAGCGGCATCGAGCTGGCGCCCAACGACGCCATCGACCTCTACGCAGCGGCCGGCGCCACCATGGCGCGTGCCATCAGCCGCGGCGTCTTTGCCGCGACGCCTGCCAAAGGCGACCTGTTTCCGGTCTGGTCGTCGCGCTGAATGCGCAACGCTGATTCGATGGGCCGTAATTGGGCCGTGATCAGGTGGGGTCGGATTTTTCTTCCTCGAAGGTGACCGCGACATCCGAATTTGCCGACAGCCGCACTTTCTGACCCTCGATCTCGGCAACGAGACTGAGCGGAATGAAGTGATGATGGCCCCTATGAGCGCCCTCGCCGCTGTCACGCTTGGTCAGCTTGATTCTTTGTCCCTCAACTTTGTCGACGGTGCCGACATGGACGCCGTCGGCGCCGATCACTTCCATGTGTTGGCGAATCTTGGCTGCATCGGTCATGGTGGGGTCTCCATTTGAAGCTGCCGACAATAACAAATGACGGCGCGATTGGATGCATCGGCGTTGCGTTTCAGACCGCACGACGTCTTGACAGCGTCGTGATAGTGATGAATCGACCTTGGCTGCCGGGAGTAACACCATGCGAATTCTTGTCCTGTTTGCCGTTTCCCTCCTTGCCCAGTTTACGACTTCGCTCGCCGCGCATGCCGGCGATGTCGCCGAGCTTGAAATCCTTGGCTTCACTGGGGATGGCGGCGCCTTCGCCTTCGAGGAGTATGGCGTCCAGGACGGATCGGGATTTCCCTATGCCAATCGCTATTATATCAACACGGCCGACGATAGTTTTCTCAAGGGCACACCGATCAGGGTGCGGCTTGACGACGAGAACGCAACGCTTGAGGCAGCGCGCCTTGCCGCCCGGCAGAAAGGCGAAGCCTTCATCAAGCAGGCGGAATTGACCGCGAACCGCGGCATGACCGTTGGCTTCAACCCGGTGACCGAACTTTCGGCCGATCCGTTCCGCATGGTGGTCAACCCGCGGCCGATCTTCTCGCCGGTCGACGATCCGCTCGAATTCCGGCTCGACGAGATCGGCATGAACGATACCGAAAGCTGCCAGAGCCTGGGCGAGGTCAACGGCTTTCGCCTGCTGCACATCGAGGCAAAAGACGGCGGCAAGACCGAGCTTCTGCACGAGGACAAGTCGATCCCCAAAAGCAGAGGCTGCCCGAACGGCTACCGCATTGGTGCGGTGCAGACATTTTCGTTGCAAGGCCTCAGCGCCTACGCCGTGCTGATTGCGGTGCGCCAATATGGCTTCGAAGGGCCGGACTATCGCTGGATCGCGGTGACCGGCCGGCTGTGACGCCGCTCCCCGTCATACGCAACCGCGTCCGGGATCGCATCCGCAAGGCGGCCTTGCCATCGCCGGGCGCCGCGGCCTGTGGCGCCCTGCTGTGGGCCGCAGCGATGGGCGCCAGCGCGCTTGTCAATCTGCTGCTGGACGACTGGGAGACCCCGGCAAAGATCCGCTTCGTCTCGTTGCTCTATGCGGCAGGCGGTGCGCTCGCCTTTCCGGTTGGCCTGTTCCTGGCGCGGCTCGTCTCGCTCGGACGGCATTGGCAAGTCGCCTTGGCGGCCGCGTTTGTCTGTCTTCTCGTCGCGACGATCAGCTTCACCGGCGGGCTCTTTGCGCTGCAATACCGTTCCTACTATGCCCAGTGGCATGAGCCTGCGCTGACCATGGCTTGGTCCATCCAGTTCGTGCACACCGTGGCGACGGCGTTCTATCAATTCATCGTTCTGGGCATCCGGCTTTATTTTCCGCTCGGTTTCATAGCGCTCGCTCTCGCCAGCATCTGGTTTGCGCGGCAGCAGCGTTGAGCATTTTGTCAGCCTCTGTTAGGACGCGGTCGAACGCCCTCGCAAGTCAGGACTGACCGATGATCCCTCGCTACTCCCGGCCGGAAATGGTGGCCATCTGGTCGCCCGAAACCCGGTTCCGCATCTGGTTCGAGATCGAGGCCCACGCTTGCGACGCATTGGCCGAGCTCGGCGTGATCCCGAAGGAGGCCGCCAAGACCATCTGGGAAAAGGGCGGGGCGGCGAAGTTCGACGTCGAGGCCATCGATGAGATCGAGCGCGTCACCAAGCACGACGTCATCGCCTTCCTCACTCATCTCAGCGAATTCGTCGGGCCGGATGCCCGCTTCATCCATCAGGGCATGACCTCCTCGGACGTTCTCGACACCTGCTTTGCCGTGCAGCTCAGTCGCGCCAGCGACATCCTTTTGGCCGACATCGACGCGCTGCTGGCGGCGCTCAAGCGTCGCGCCTTCGAACACAAGGATACCGTCACCATCGGCCGCAGCCACGGTATCCATGCCGAGCCGACCACCTTCGGCGTCAAGCTGGCGCAGGCCTATGCTGAATTCTCGCGCTGCCGCGAGCGGCTGGTGCACGCGCGTGAAGACATTGCGACGTGCGCCATATCAGGTGCTGTCGGCACCTTCGCCAATATCGACCCCTATGTCGAAGAGCATGTGGCGAAGAAACTCGGATTGAAGCCGGAGCCGGTGTCGACGCAGGTGATCCCGCGCGACCGTCATGCGATGTTCTTCGCGACGCTGGGTGTCATCGCCTCGTCGATCGAACGGCTGGCGACAGAAATCCGCCATCTGCAGCGCACCGAGGTGCTGGAGGCGGAAGAGTATTTTTCGCCCGGACAGAAAGGCTCGTCGGCGATGCCGCACAAGCGCAACCCCGTGCTGACCGAAAACCTCACCGGGCTTGCCCGCATGGTGCGTTCCTTCGCGCTGCCGGCGATGGAGAACGTGGCGCTCTGGCACGAGCGCGACATTTCGCATTCGTCGGTCGAGCGCATGATCGGCCCGGATGCGACGGTGACGCTCGATTTCGCGCTGTCGCGGCTGACCAGTGTCATCGACAGATTGCTCGTCTATCCCGACAACATGCTGAAGAACATGAACAAGTTCCGCGGCCTCGTGCATTCGCAGCGCGTGCTGCTGGCGCTGACCCAGGCGGGCGTCAGCCGTGAGGATGCCTACCGGCTGGTGCAGCGTAACGCCATGAAGGTTTGGGAGCAAGGCGCTGATTTCCTTGAAGAACTTCTCGCCGACAAGGAGGTCACCGCAGTCTTGCCCGAAGCCGAGATCCGTGAAAAATTCGACCTTGGCTATCATACCAAGCATGTCGACACGATCTTCAAGCGGGTGTTCGGAGAAGCGTGATGATTTCGGCGGCTGGAGAATTCGATTTTCTCGCCCTGCCGGGGCGCGGTAATTCCGGGCCAGATCACTGGATGTCGCATTGGTGCCGGGCACTCCCCAATTCGAGCCGCGTGCTGCAGGCCGAATGGGACAGGCCGAGCCCCGAGGACTGGATTGGCCGGGTGGACGCCGCGATTGCCGCAGCACCTCGGCGCGTGGTGCTGCTTGCACACTCGCTGGCGGTGGCGACGGCGGTGAAATGGGCAGCCGGCGCCAGCGAAAGCCAGCTCAACAAGGTTGCGGGCGCGTTGCTGGTTGCCGCAACCAATGTCGAGGACCCTGATCCGTCCTTCGACCTTGTTCGTCCCTTTGCGCCGATGCCGTTGAAACGCTTGCCTTTCCCGACCCTGGTGGTGGCCAGCCGCACCGATCCGCGCGTCACCTTCGACCAGGCGACGGCCTTCGCCGCGGCCTGGGGCGCGGACCTCGCCGATGCCGGCGATCTCGGCCATATGGGAAACGAGACCCGCCTCGGCCTTTGGCCGGCGGGCCTGCTCATGCTCGGTCGCTTGTTGGAAAAAGCCCGGCTCTAACAGGCTTCCAAAACGCTCAAGCCTTGCCTGGAACGGTCCTGATCACCGTTCCCCATGGGTCCTCACGGGTCGTTGCGTCAGTCACATTGTCTGAACGCATTTCCACCCAGGCTAGACCGGACCGAGAAGGATCGCGTCGGCCGGCACCGGCACTCTGCCACGCATTGGCGCCGATATGGTGGTGGTAGCCGCCTGACGACAAGAACACCGCCGCGCTGCCATATTTCGCCACTGTGTCGAAGCCGAATTCCTGATGCCACCAGGCTTCGGCGTCTTCCGGCCTGCCGACGCGCAGATGGACATGTCCGATGATGCTGTTGTCCGGCGCACCCTGCCAGCCGGCATCGCCGGCCGGCACTTCGGCAACGACAGAGGAGATGTTCAGCCGTTCGGTCGCCATCGCTATCTTGTCGCCATTCCATTTCCAGTCCTCACGGCGGCGGTCGGCATAGATCTCGATGCCATTGCCTTCAGGGTCGGTCAGGTAAAGCGCCTCGCTGACCAGATGGTCGGAAGCGCCCTCGATGCCGATCTTGTTGGCGATGGCGTGGTTGATCCAACGGCCGAGATCGGCCCGGCTGGGCAGCAGGAAGGCAGTGTGGAAGAGGCCGGCACTGCGCGGATCGTCGGGCTTCGCCACTGCATCCGCCTCGATGTCGAGCAAGGGACGATTGGCAGCGCCCAGCGTAATCGTGCCGCCTGCGCGGCTCAGCTCCTGCAGGCCGACGACGTTGCGATAATAGGCAGCGAGATTTTCGGCATCGCGCGCCCGCAACCCGACGCGGGCAACGCTGACCGGGGTCGTGGCGGCAAAAGGCAGTTCGCTCATCAAACTCTCCGTTTGGGCGGCCTTCGACGAGATCCCCAAAGCCAGGAGCCCGGCGCCACCTACCATTATACGTCGTGTCAGTCCCAAAATCCTGGTTTCCTTACACGGCTGTTTCTTTTCCTACCGACAGATCATCGATCGCGATCGTTCACACAAGATGGCAAGATGCGAACATGGTGTTCACCATTTTGATCGCCAGGCCGGCTCGACATGGTTGCGCGAAGTAGCGGTGCTCGCTACATGCGCGCCATGAAAGTCAGAGATGCAGATATTCTCATCGTGCCGGGCTACACCAATTCCGGCCCCGACCATTGGCAGAGCCGCTGGCAATCGAAATTGTCGACGGCACGCCGCGTCGAGCAGGCAGAATGGTCGAAGCCGGTGCGCCAGGACTGGACGGCGAGCGTGGCGAAGGCGGTTAACGAGGCCGAGCTGCCGGTCGTCATCGTCGCGCATTCGCTTGGGGTCGCGGCCGCAATCCAGGCAATGCCGCAGTTCCAGCGCCCGGTCGCCGGAGCCTTCTTCGTGGCGCCGCCCGACGTCGCCAATCCCAAGATAAAACCCAGGCACTTGATGACCTTCGGCCCCTATCCGCGCGAGCCACTGGCATTCCCTTCGGTGGTGATCGCCAGCCGCAACGACCCGTTCTGCGCGTTCGGCGTCGCCGAGGACATTGCCGGCGCCTGGGGCTCGCTGTTCATCGACGCCGGCGATGCCGGACATCTCAATGCGGATTCCGGTTTCGGGCCGTGGCCCGAAGGATCGATGACTTTTGCGAAATTCCTGACGGATCTTTAGGACCCGATCGAGTCCTTGACGCTCTTCAGCAGGGTCTTTGCCCCCAGACCGATCAGCGCATGCTCGGAGCCCATGGCCAGCAGCCGATAGCCCATCGATACCACGCGGCCGGCGATGGCCGGCTCGACGACGTAGATCGCGGCATGCTTGCCGGCCTTGCGTGTCCGCTCGGCGATCGAGGCGACGGTTTCCATCATGCTTTCGAGCGTCGAGTTGACGGTGGCGCCGTTCGACCAGGCAATCGAGAAATCCGATGGGCCGAGGAAGATGCCGTCGATACCCGGCGTGTCGAGGATGCCGTCGAGCGCATCGAGGGCGGCGCGCGTCTCGACCATAGCGAAAGCCATGGTGCGCTCGTTGCTGTCGCGCAGCCAGTCGGCATAATCGCCCTTGCCATGGCGCGGAAAGGCATAGGTTGGACCCCAGGAGCGCTCGCCGAGCGGCGGGTATTTCATAGCGGCGGCAAACAGCCTGGCGTCCGCCACCGAATTCACCATCGGCGCAATCACCGCCTCGGCGCCGAAATCGAGCGCGCGGCTGGCCATGTCGAAGCGGCCGACCGGAATGCGCACCAGCGCCGGTTTGTTGGCGGCCAGCACCGGCCCAAGGCTGCGCAGCACGCTGTCCTCGTGATGCCCGCCATGCTGCATGTCGAGCGTGACGGCATCGAAACCCTGTCGGGCAAGAATCTCGACCGTAAGGGCATCAGGCACGCCGGACCATGCGGTGCACAACGTTTCATCGGCCGCAAGGCGTGACTTCAGGGACATAGGCGGTTTCCTCTTTGGTTGCAGCAATTCAGCCGGAAATGGCTGCAAAGGCAAAGAAAAACCGCCCAGTCCACCCGGGCGGTCGATTGGTCCAGCAGGTCGATTTGGCTCAGAGAGAGATCAGGTGTTCTTGATCTGTTCAATCGCCTGCGCCATCAGATCGTCCATGGTGCGGCGAATCTGGTGGTCCGACTGGTCGACCCCGGCTTCGTCGAAATCCTTGCGGATCTTGCGGAAAACGTCGTGATCGCCAGCTTCCTCGATGTCGGCGACCACGACCTGCTTGGCATAGGCTTCGGCATCGGGTCCGGACTTGCCCAACTTTTCGGCGGCCCACAGGCCGAGCGCCTTGTTGCGGCGCGCCGAAGCCTTGAACCGAAGCTCCTCGTCGAATGCGAATTTGCGCTCGAAACCCTCTTCGCGGTCTTTCATATCGATCATGGCATCCCTCCGGTCAAATCCGATTCGCTGGCGGTTGAATATGTGTTGCCGAAGCACAAACCAAAAGGCCGCGGGCCGGTCAATATGCTACATCACTTGCTGCGCTGCGGCATTTCATTCCGGAAAGCGGTTGATTGAAAGGATTTGCCGATTGAGCAAACAGTGTGATTGGGATAGACACCGGCATTGAACCCCTACCGTTGCCGCACTAATTTAGGCATACGGACAGGAACTGGTCGTTTGCCGCCTGCCCGGAAATCCAGAGAAAAATCAGATGAAAAATCGCCGCCGCATTTATGAAGGCAAGGCCAAGATCCTCTATGAGGGACCTGAGCCGGGAACGCTGATCCAGTTCTTCAAGGATGACGCGACCGCTTTCAACAAGAAGAAGCACGAAATCGTCGATGGCAAGGGCGTGCTCAACAACCGCATTTCCGAGCATATCTTCAACCATCTCAACCGGATGGGCATTCCGACCCACTTCATCCGCCGGCTCAACATGCGCGAGCAGCTGATCAAGGAAGTCGAGATCATTCCGCTCGAGGTGGTCGTCCGCAACGTCGCCGCCGGTTCGCTGGCCAAGCGTCTCGGCATCGAGGAAGGCACGGTGCTGCCGCGCTCGATCATCGAATTCTATTACAAGGCCGACGCGCTCGACGATCCGATGGTGTCTGAAGAGCACATCACCGCTTTCGGTTGGGCGAGTCCTCAGGAGATCGACGACGTCATGGCGCTGGCCATCCGCGTCAACGACTTCCTCTCCGGCTTGTTCATGGGCGTCGGCATCCAGCTCGTCGACTTCAAGATCGAGTGCGGCCGCCTGTTCGAAGGCGACATGATGCGCATCGTCGTTGCTGACGAGATCTCGCCGGACTCCTGCCGTCTGTGGGACGTGGCGACGCAGGACAAGCTCGACAAGGACCGTTTCCGCCGCGACATGGGCGGGCTGGTCGAAGCCTATCAGGAAGTTGCCCGCCGCCTCGGCATTATGAATGAGAACGAGCCGCCGCGTCCCGCCGGACCGGTGCTCGTCGCCTCGACCGATGGCGTCAAAGGCAAGCCGCACTGAGATCTTTGCCGCTCAACATTCGAAACAGGAGCATGTCCAGCGTGATCAAGGCCCGCATTACCGTAACCCTCAAGAACGGCGTGCTCGACCCGCAAGGCAAGGCGATCGAACATGCGCTGTCCGGGATGGGCTTTGACGGCGTCGGCCAGGTGCGGCAGGGCAAGGTCTTCGACGTCGAGCTTTCGGAGAGCGACAAGGCCAAGGCCGAGGCCGATCTCAAGGCGATGTGCGACAAGCTTCTGGCGAATACGGTGATTGAGAACTATAGTGTGGCCATTACCTGAGGTTGTGCCGGAGGGCAGATGACCGAGATTGATGGAAGCTTGATATTTGAAGTCCTCAAGTCCATTCAGTCGCGGCTGGACAGGATGGATTTGACGCTCGGGGAGGTAAAGTCCGAGCTCGGCTCTATCCGCGGCCACCTCATCGCCACCGAGGGTGACGTGAAGAACATCTATGGCGTGCTGGCTCGCCAGGACGAGCGCCTGGAACATATTGAACGTCGCCTAGACCTGCGCGAACTTGCCGAAGCCCAGAGGCCTTACGAACCAAAATGAAATCAGCCGTCGTCCTCCTGCCTGGCCTCAACCGCGACCGCGACATGATTGCGGCGCTGACCAAGATTTCGGGAACGCCACCGGTCACGGTTTGGCAGACCGACACCGAAATCCCCGATGTCGACCTGATCACCATCCCCGGCGGCTTTTCCTTCGGCGATTATCTGCGCTGCGGTGCCATCGCCGCGCGCATGCCTGTGATGCGGGCGGTGGCTGAAAAAGCAGCCAAGGGCGTCATGGTCATCGGCGTCTGCAACGGCTTCCAGATCCTGGTCGAGGCCGGCCTTTTGCCGGGCGCCTTGATGCGCAACACGTCGCTGAAATTCGTTTGCCGGCAAGTCAAGCTACAGATCGCCAACGCCAACACCATGTTCACCCGCCGCTATCAGCCGGGCCAGATCATCCGCTCGCCGGTGGCGCATCACGACGGCAATTATTTTGCCGACGACGAGACGCTTCGCAGGCTCGAAGGCGAAGGCCAGGTCGTTTTTCGCTATGCCGAAGACACCAATCCCAACGGCTCGATCAACGACATTGCCGGCATCATCAACGGCCAGGGCAATGTGCTCGGCCTGATGCCGCATCCCGAGAACCTGATCGAAGCGGCACATGGCGGCAGCGACGGCCGGGCACTGTTCGAAAGTGCCCTCGGCATCGCCGCTTGATATCTCCAGCATTCATCCTTTTCCCGAACTCGAAATAGGCCGCCGCATGAGCCTGAGACAGACGATCGCCCGCCTCGCTCTCGTCGCCACCGCCGGCCTTGTGCTCGCCTCCTGCCAATCGAAGCCGAAGAACGCGCCGGCACCTTCGGGCAAGAGCGCGTCACTGCTTGCCATGGAACAGGTGGCGATCGCCGCCCACAAATGCTGGATCGCCAACAAGGATCCTGCCTTCAAGCCCTATCAGATGGCCAACGAGCTGAATTCGTTCACCGGCACGCCGCGCTTCCTGCTGGTCCCGGTCAAGCACTACGGCGGAAAGCCGTTGCTGGTCGTGCAGGCGCAAGGCAATTCACGCCGCATCGACGTCTACGGTCCGCTGATGGACGAGCCGCTCGGTGCACGCATCGGCTCGGACATCGCGCGCTGGCAGACAGGCAACCCGGCCTGCGGTACGGCGGCGTAGCGTCATGGCCCGCTTGCTGCAGATAGCGGGTCTGGTCATAGGTCTGGCCGGGCTTGTCCTGCAAATCTGCATAACCGTTCCGGCGTCGATGGAAGCCGGCCGCAGTTTTGTTGGCTCGCTGGTCTTCTATTTCAGCTTCTTCACCATCCTGACCAATATCGGCGCCGTGCTCGTGCATGTTTCGCTGCTGTCACCCGGTGGCTACGCCTGGTTCCCAGCCTTTGCCGGGCCGCGGACACGGGCCGGCGTAGCGGTTGCCATAACGCTGGTCTTCATCGTCTATGCCACGGTCCTGGCACAGCTTTGGCAGCCGCAGGGCTTGTTCCTGCTCTGCGATGTCCTGCTGCACTATGTGACGCCGGTGCTGTTCGTGCTGTGGTGGCTTGTGGCAGGCGCCGATGGCTCGACGCGGTGGCGCGACATCTCCTGGTGGATGATCTATCCGGTCGCCTATTTGGCCTATGCACTGGCGCGGGCGCCGATATCGGGCGAAGTGCCCTACCCGTTCCTCGATGTCGCCAAGAACGGCGCGGCCAGCGTCGCCGTCTCGGCGCTCGGCATCACCGGGCTTTTTCTCGCGCTGTGCGTAGTCGCCGTGCTTGCCGACCACGGCATCTCACGGATGAGGAGCCCTGGCGTCCATCAAGGTACGAAAACGGCTTCCTGAGACCTTCTTTTCAGTCCCAGAACGGCCGCAGACCCTCACGGTGGGCATCGCAGCGCGAGACGCCGATATCCTTGAGCTGATCGTCGGTCATCTCCAGCAATATCAGCCGGCTGCGCCGGCGATCGACCATGGTGTCGATCCACTTGAACAGCGACCTGACCACGCGGACGAGACGATTGACATAGGTCCTCCGACCTGATGGCCGCGCAGTCCGTAACTCAGCTTCTGCATAGTGAATTGTGCCGATTGTATCCATTGCTTTTCCGCCAGTATCTGCGATTGTACCCTTTTTGCCAGACGCTTCATATGTATTGACTCATATTTCGGCGCAATATAGAAAATTGTTACCATGACAAGTTGGCTTCCAGATCTCACCACAGGCACCGGCCCGCTCTATCAGCGGTTGGCGGATTCCATTGAAACGGACATTGATCGGGGCGTGATCGATGCAGGGACAAAACTGCCGCCGCAACGGGATCTGGCATACGATATCGGCACGACCGTCGGCACCGTCGGCAGGGCCTATCAGCTGCTGCGGGAGCGCGGATTGGTCAGCGGCGAAGTTGGGCGCGGAACCTATGTCCTGACGCAGCGCCTGGATGTCGCGAAGCCGGATTTCCTGGAACCTGTCGAGCAAGGCACGCGCTACTACTTCGATGCGCCTCGCGACAAACTGCGCCTCGATAGCACGGCCGCGCCCGACACTGGCCAGGGCGCCATTGTCGCCGATGTGCTTTCGCGCACAACGCAGGACTATCCGCACGAGATTTCAAGCTACACGCGCGATTTCCCGGACCGCTGGTTCGAGGCAGGCAGAAGCTGGCTGTCGCGCAATTCCTTTCGCCCGACCGCGGATACCATCGTTCCGACGCTCGGCACCCATGCCGCGGTGATGGCAGCAATTGCGGGGCTCACCACTCCCGGCGACTATGTTGTCTTCGAGCACCTCACCTACTCGCAGATTTCCCGCAGCGCCGGCCTGATCGGGCGCCGGACCGCACTGGTGGCGGCGGACGACGAAGGCATCGATCCCGATGATTTCGAGCGCGTCTGTGCGCAAAAACATCCGAAAATAATGTTCCTGATGCCGACGGCCAAGAACCCGACATTGGTGACGCTGTCGGCAACGCGCCGCGAGGCCATCGCGCGCGTCGCCCGTCAATACAATGTCGTCCTGATTGAGGATGATCTCTATGGCGGCATGACAGACGACCCAACACCATTGCTCGCCGAATATGCGCCGGAACGGACAATCGTTGCCGGCGGCCTGTCGAAATCGGTCGCGGCGGGGGTTCGTAGCGGCTGGCTAGCCTGCCCGCCGGCCTATCGCCACCGCATCAGGGTCGCCCACAAGATGATGACCGGCGGCCTCGCCTTCCTGCTGGCAGAGGTGGGCAGCCGGCTGGTGCTGTCCGGCCAGGCCAGCGAGATGCGCAAACGCAGCATTGCCGAAATCAGCGCGCGCATAGGGATCGTTCGCGAGACACTCGACGGCTTCGACTTCAAGGCGTTGGATAACGTGCCCTTCGTTTGGCTCACTTTGCCCGATCCATGGCTTTCCGGTACCTTCAAGCAAGCCTGCCTCGAGCATGGCGTGCTGATCGACGATGAGGACGAGTTCAAGGCAGGACGTTCCGAACAGGTTTTCCATGGCGTCCGCTTTGGCGTGTCACAGCCTGAACGGCGAGAGGACTTAGCGCATGGTCTCGCGGTGATCAGGCGGCTTCTCGACGAAGGCCGCGCCGGCTACGACAGTTTCTCCTGAACCGGCTTGAAACAGGCGGGTCGAGTGGCGATCTTTCGCTACTTGCTGCACCCTGTGGCTATTCATCGTTTTCGTCGCTTGATGGGGTGTATCGGCTGCAAAGCTTGCGATAAGACGGGACTCGATCCCAAGGATATAAATTGCCGATCATGACCATTTCCAATTCCGTGCCGATCACTCCGGAACTTATTGCCGCGCACGGGCTGAAGCCCGACGAATATCAGCGCATCCTCGATCTGGTCGGGCGCGAGCCGAGCTTCACCGAGCTTGGCATCTTCTCGGCGATGTGGAACGAGCACTGCTCCTACAAATCCTCGAAGAAGTGGCTGCGCACGCTGCCCACCACCGGGCCGCGGGTCATCCAGGGTCCGGGCGAAAATGCCGGTGTGGTCGATATCGGCGACGGCGACTGCGTCGTCTTCAAGATGGAGAGCCACAACCACCCCTCCTATATCGAACCCTATCAGGGGGCGGCGACCGGCGTCGGCGGCATCCTACGCGATGTCTTCACCATGGGCGCGCGGCCGATCGCAGCGATGAACGCGCTGCGCTTCGGTGCGCCGGACCATCCCAAGACCAAACATCTGGTTGCCGGTGTCGTTTCCGGTGTCGGCGGTTACGGCAATTCCTTCGGCGTGCCGACAGTCGGCGGCGAGGTCAATTTCGACGCGCGCTACAATGGCAATATCCTGGTCAACGCCTTCGCGGCGGGGCTCGCCAAGACCGATGCCATCTTCCTGTCGGAAGCCAAGGGCGTCGGCCTCCCGGTCGTCTATCTCGGCGCCAAGACCGGCCGCGATGGTGTCGGCGGCGCGACCATGGCCTCGGCCGAGTTCGACGACAAGATCGACGAGAAGCGGCCCACCGTTCAGGTCGGTGACCCCTTCACTGAAAAATGCCTGCTCGAAGCCTGCCTCGAGCTGATGGCGTCCGGCGCCGTCATCGCCATCCAGGACATGGGGGCCGCCGGCCTCACCTGCTCGGCGGTCGAAATGGGCGCCAAGGGCGACCTCGGCATCGAGCTCGACCTCGACAAGGTGCCGGTGCGCGAGGAGCGCATGAGCGCCTATGAGATGATGCTGTCGGAGAGCCAGGAGCGCATGCTGATGGTGCTGCGCCCCGAAAAGGAAAAGGAAGCCGAGGCGATCTTCCACAAATGGGGCCTCGACTTCGCCATTGTCGGCAAGACCACCGACGATCTGCGCTTTCGCGTGCTGCACCAGGGCGATGAGGTCGCCAATCTGCCGATCAAGGACCTTGGCGACCAGGCGCCGGAATATGACCGTCCCTGGACCGAGCCGAAGAAGCCGGCGCCCCTGGCAGCCAGCGATGCACCACAAGCGGATGTCGCCGAGGCTTTGCTGAAACTGCTCGGCGGACCCGACCTGTCCTCGCGCCGCTGGGTATGGGAGCAGTACGACACGCTGATCCAGGGCAATTCGCTGCAGCTTCCGGGCGGCGATGCCGGCGTGGTGCGTGTCGAGGGTCATCCGACCAAGGCGCTCGCCTTCTCCTCCGACGTCACGCCGCGCTATTGCGAGGCCGACCCTTATGAGGGCGGCAAGCAGGCGGTCGCTGAATGCTGGCGCAACCTTACCGCCACTGGCGCCCTGCCGCTCGCTGCGACCGACAACCTGAATTTCGGCAATCCGGAACGGCCCGAGATCATGGGCCAATTGGTCGGCGCCGTGAAAGGCATCGGCGATGCCTGCCGCGCGCTCGGCTTTCCGATCGTCTCCGGCAATGTCTCGCTCTACAACGAAACCAACGGGCAAGGCATCTTGCCGACGCCGACCATCGGCGGCGTTGGACTGATCGCCGACTGGTCCAAAATGACGCGGATCGGCTTTGCCGCCGAGGGCCAGATGATCCTACTGGTCGGCGCGCCGTCCATGTGGGGAACGCATCTCGCCCAGTCGGCCTATATGCGCGACATCCATGGCCGCACCGACGGCCCGCCGCCGCCGGTCGACCTCGACCATGAAAAGCGCGTCGGCGACCATGTGCGCGCCCTGATCGCCTCCGGCGTCGTTACCGCAGCACACGATGTCTCCGACGGCGGCATTGCGGTCGCGCTGGCTGAGATGGCGATGGCGTCCGGTATTGGCGCGACCGTCCCCGGCCTGGTCGGGGCCGATCCGATCCCGGTCTGGTTCGGCGAGGATCAGGGCCGCTATCTCTTGACGCTGTCGATCGATCCGCAAAGCAAGGAATGGGACGCTATTCGCGAAGAGCAGAGCAAGCTCGGTATCTTCGCGCCGTGGATCGGCTCGACCGGCGGTAGTGACCTGAAACTCGGCGAGGCACGGGCGATCCCAGTCGGAGAATTGACCGCTGCCCACGAATCCTGGTTTCCTCGCTTCATGGCAAATGAGGTCGTGGACCCGTGATATGATCGAGTGGGGCCGTTTCGGTGTGGTTCATCCGCCATTTCGATCATATCTATGAGATCACGACCTGAACAAGGAATCCTCGTATGGCAATGGACGCGCACGACATCGAACGGCTGATCAAGGAAGGCATTCCGGACGCCAAGGTGACGATTCGCGACCTGGCTGGCGACGGCGACCACTATGCGGCCGAGGTGGTGGCCGAGAGCTTTCGCGGAAAAAGCCGCGTCCAGCAGCATCAGATGGTCTACGACGCGCTGAAGGGCAATATGGGCGGCGTGCTGCACGCGCTCGCCCTGCAGACGAGCGTGCCGGACTGAACCAAGCGCGCGCGGCAAGAAGCCTTTTTCTCATGGTCAAAGCAAGCGACAGCAAGTCGGTTGCGGTCGATGCCTATGCCTCCTTCGCGAAGCGCCGCACAACGCCCTTTATGAACGTCCGGCCTCGTTCGAATTGCTGGGGGAGGTTACCGGACGGGCATATTGGACGCGGGTTGCGGCTCCGGCATCTGCTCGGAAAAACTGGCTCGCTCAGGTGCGCGGGTAAGTGCCTTCGACATCACGCCGGAAATGCTGGCCTTGGCGCGCGAGCGCTGCGCGGGACTGGATGTCGATATCCGGCTCGGCGATCTCGAAAAGCCTCTCGACTGGCTCGCAGACGGCAGTTTCGACCGCATAATTTGCTCGCTGGCGCTCGATTATGTCGAACGGCTGACGCCGGTATTCGCCGAGTTTCATCGCGTTGCCAGGCCTGGAGGCAAATTGGTTTTCTCGATGGGCCACCCGATGCGCGACTGGCAGGACGAGCGCACGCACGGAGCGAAAACCTATTTTGAAACCAACCGCTGGGGTATGCATTGGGGCGGCTTTGGTGAGCCCAACCCCTATGTCGAGTCCTATCGCAGGCCGCTCAGTGACATCCTCAATGGCCTTGCCGGCGCAGGCTGGACGCTCGACCGTTTCGTCGAGCCGCTTCCGGTGCCGGAGATGGAAGCGGTCGATCCCAGGCATTTTGCCGAACTGAGTATGGCGCCGGCATTCATATGCGTGCGCGCATACAAATAAATGTGCCGTCACCTTTTCGCTGAGACGGCAATGATCGGCCCTGCCGGATAGCTTCCGCCGACGATCATCCTTTCGCCAATCGACAGCGCCGAAACCACGCCGTCGAAGAAAAGCGCATTGGGGCAATGCAGCGCATCACGGAACAGGCGTGCAAAGCTGCCGAGACTGACTTGCGAGCGTGAGATCGCCAGCACCACGGTGTTTTCGTCACGCACGCCGACGCCGTTCCGAATGTGACGCGACGTGCCGTTCGCCTCGAAGCGGGGATGGAGCCGGCTGTCGATCACCAGCATCGGGCCGGACTGCGTGGCGAACGCCACGTCCGGCTTTGCGGCGGCATAGGCGTTCGTTTCCATGATCGCCGCCTTGCCGTCCTTGCGGATCAGGAACACGCCGTTTGGCTTCAGGAAGAAATTGCCTTCGCCATCAGCGAGGTTGAGCGGCGCCACCTCGTGACCATTTTCGACGAGAAGGCCGACCGGCGTCAGATTCTCATGATACATGCCGGCATTCATGGCGAGCAGCGCCGGCCTGCCCTCGCCCGACATCGACTTGTCGAACTTTTCCAGCGAACCGAAGGCCCTGCCGTCGTCGCCGGCGTGGAAGACAGCGACGTCGTAGCTGCGAAGATCGATCTCGCAGACGATGTAGGGAACCGCCTCGAAGCTAAAATCCCGGCATGGTCCGGGCAGTTCGCCGCCGACGGTGACAGGCGGGTGCTCCGACGGCCAAAACCACCAGATCAGGGCCAGTGCGACAAGCAGAACACCAA